>CAYFLF010000005.1:0-30462 GCA_964343725.1 uncultured Bordetella sp. | reverse complement strand
CCACGCTCATCAATTTTGCCCACGTCACCGGTTTTGAAGAAACCATCGGCCGTGAACTCTTCTTTTGTCTTTTCTGGCATGCGCCAATAGCCAGAGAAAACATTGGGGCCTTTGACTTGGATGCCCCCAATTTCGCCCACGGGCAACTCGACTCCGTCGTCGCTGTGCACCCGCAACTGCACGCCTGGCAAGGGAAATCCAACCGTCCCACCTCTTCTTTCCACTTGGCCTGGGTATCGTGCGTCAGCCGCGTAGGGGTTGGACGTCAGCATGACAGTCTCGCTCATGCCATAGCGCTCCAAAATCGTGTGGCCAGTCCTCTCCTGCCATTCTTTGAAAGTCTCAATTAACAACGGGGCAGAGCCAGCAATAAACAAACGCATGTGCGAAGCTTGTTGCTTGGTCAGAGTGGGGTCTAACAACATGCGGACATACAAAGTGGGCACGCCCATGAAAACGGTGGCCTCTGGCATTTTTTGGATGACGTATTTGGGATCAAACTTGGACATCCAAATCATCTTGCTGCCATTGAGCAAAGCGCCATGTATGGCCACAAACAGGCCATGCACATGAAAGATAGGCAAGGCGTGTATCAAGACATCGCCTGCGCGCCAGCCCCAATAGGTTTTGAGAGTTTGCGCATTGCTGAGCAAATTGCCATGCGACAACATGGCGCCCTTGCTACGGCCCGTTGTACCGCTGGTGTACAAAATAGCGGCCATGTCATCCGACGCGTTCTCGACGACCGTGTGCTTGTCAGAGCAATGCACCGCGCGGTCTAAAAGGCTACCCGTTCTGTTGTCATTCAAGGTAAAAACATAATGGGTACCCGATTTGAAGGCGATTTTGCTAACCCAACCAAAGTTGGCACCGCTACACACCACCACGGCCGGTTCGGCGTTCTCAATGAAGTACTGAATTTCGGCACTTTGGTAGGCCGTATTGAGTGGCAGAAATACATAACCAGCCCGCAGTGTGGCCAGGTAGAGCATCATGGCTTCGACTGACTTTTCCACCTGCACCGCAACGCGGGCGCCTTTGGGAATGTTCAACCCTTCCAACAAATTCGCCAGCATGGCGCTGGCGCGCTCTAAGTCGCGCCAGCTGTAGGACAAACCGTCATCAGTTTCTACCGCGATCGAATCAAGTTGACTGGGAAATTGGGCGCGAAGAGCGGCATAGAGGTTGTGGTTCATCGTCTCACACTAAAAATGGATCTCGGTTTTAGTCTAATTTGGCACCTGAGGCTTTCACCACTACCGCCCATTTTTTGATTTCACTGTTAACAAATGCACCAAACTGTGGCCCAGTCAAATTCGGAAATTCAGCACCGCTATTTGACCAAGTGGTCTTGATTTCATCAGTGGCTGCAGCTTTACGCACTTCCTCAATCGCGCGAGCCTGAACATCGGCAGGCGTTCCCTTAGGAGCCCATAGGCCATACCAAGTTGTGACGTTGTAGTCTGGCAAGCCGAGTTCGGCAGCACAAGGTACATCAGGAAAGGCGGGGCTTCTCTTGTTACCCGAGACCATCAAGGCTTTGATCCGTCCGCCTTTGATATGTTGGGCAGATGAGCCAAGCCCATCGAACATCATGTCAACATTGCCAGCGATCAAATCTTGCAGCGCTGGGCCTGCACCCCTGTAGGGAATATGCGTGATAAAGGTTTTGGTTTGAAGTTTGAACAACTCACCCGCCAAGTGGTGCGATGTTCCACCACCAGCTGACCCGTAATTGAATCGGCCTGGCTTGCTTTTGACTTGCTCCATGAATGCTTTGAAATCCGGACTGGGCATGTTTTTGGGATTGACCACTAAAACATGCGGGACGCTGGCCACAATCGCCAAAGGTACGAAGTCACGCTCTAGCTCGTAGTCAAGCTTGGGGTACATGGAAGGTGCAATGGAATGGTGCACCGCTCCCATAAACAAGGTGTATCCATCAGGCGCAGCTTTGGCTGCCACTCCAGCGCCCAAATTACCGCCAGCGCCACCCTTGTTGTCAATCACCAGCGTTTTGCCCGTGAGTTTGGAGAAAGTTGCTGACAGTGGTCTAGCGAATGCATCGGTGCCGCCCCCTGCAGGAAAAGGCACGATCAGGTTAACGGGTTTATTGGGCCAACCTGGTTCAGCATGCAGATCAAAACCAATGCTCGCCAAGGCTGCAGCAGAAAAACCCAACCATTGGCGACGGGAATTTGAAAAATTAACGGGCATTGAACTATCTCCTTTTGTTGTTTTGCCAAGCAAACTAGTCGTCGAAATACAAATCTTCCACTTGGCTAGAAGCTGGAACTTCCCCAGACTCTAGCTGTTTACGGTGTTTGTCGATGCGCTTGAGATCATATAAATAATTGACCATCATGCCATGCGACTGACGCATTCCCTTAGCCGAAGGGTCCGCATAGAAATTGATTCGTTCAATTCGAGCGCCGTTGCCCAAATGGAAGCGCGCAACTGGGTCCAACACCATATCGCCCTCTTTGGCACGACCAAGATACTGGGCCGCGCATCGGTTGAGGAATTCACGAATAGGCGATTTGGCAGACAGGCTCTCCAGGGTCTCCGCTTGCTCCAAAGCGGCCAACACATGGATGGAAGACGGGGGCTCAAAGCTCAAAGCCCTTCCCAATTGGGAGAGTTCTTTGTCTGAGAGCTTCTCCAACATGGACTCCAAGTTTTTAGCCAGCCAAGCTCTAAAGCCAGGAATAGGCGACAAAGTCGCAAAAGTTTTGAGTTTGGGGAATTCTGAGCGCAGGGTTTCCACCACCCGCTTGATCAGCGAGTCGCCAAAGCTCACGCCGCGCAAGCCCGTTTGCGTGGTGCTGATGGAATAAAAAATAGCGACCGAGGCCTTGTGCAAATCAGCATTGGCGGCGGTTTCGTCCAACAAAGGCATGATGCTGTCGGCAATTTCGTCGAGCAGGGCGACTTCCACAAATATCAGTGGTTCATTGGGCAGACTGGGGTGAAAGAAGCCATAGCAACGGCGATCGCTGTCGAGTCGGTTCTTCAAATCAGCCCAACTGCGAATATCGTGTACCGCCTCGTACTTGATCAATTTTTCAATCAAGGAGGCAGGAGAGTCCCAACTGATGGTGCGTAATTCCAAAAAGGCGACGTCAAACCAGGTCGAAAACAAGTTTTCCAGTTCTGCATCGAGCGCCAACAAGCGCTTATTGCCTTTGATATGCGGCAGCATCTCGGCGCGTAAGTCCACCAAAAACCGCATGCCTCCGGGGTAGGCAGCAAAGCGTTGCAACAATCGGGTACGAGGCGAAACCAAGGCGCGTCTAAGACGTATTTCAGCAGCGCCTTCGTCCACAGTTCCCAGGGCCGCGTCGTACTCGTCTCTGGCGGCACGCACCTTGGTTGGATCGGGGCCAAATTGCTCGCTGATGAGTAACCACAAATCTTGCCGCTCGCTGATTTCGGCCTTGGCGTACCAATCGGCTAAAGCCATGGCACGACGCCCACCCTCGACTTCGCTCACTTTGGGGTCGACCACTGACTGCAACACCGAGAGCGTGCGTCGCAAAGAACGGGGAGACAGCGCTTCTTTTTGCTTGCGAACGGTGGCGTCTAAGCGCTCGCGCGTGGAGCGCGTAATTTCCTCAGGGGGAACGCTTGCTGGCGCGGAGTTACGCAATAGATTGAGTTTGGAACTGAGCCAGTTGCTAGCGTTCATTCGTTTGTAGAAGTAAGCGTTTCACCGTTTTTTAACACAACCGATCCCCACAACCAAGCACCTACCGCCACCATGGGAACGCATAACCATTGCCCCATGCTCAAACCCAATGCCAGCAAACCCAAATGGGCGTCTGGTTCTCTAAAGTATTCAGCTACGAAACGCATCAAACCGTAGCCCATCAAAAACACACCCGATACGGCGCCAACTGGCCTAGGCTTTTTGGCATACAACCACATCACCACAAACAACAACAAACCTTCGCCCAAGAATTGGTAAACCTGTGACGGATGCCGTGGTAACAGTGACCCACTTTGGGGAAACACCATCGCCCACGATAAATCGGGGTCTGCTGCCCTTCCCCACAACTCTCCGTTGATGAAATTACCCACCCTGCCAGCGGCTAAACCAGTGGGCACACACGGCGCAATGAAATCAGTCACCACCAGCCAAGGTCGTTGGCGTTGCCAAGCAAACAGCGCCATGGCGGCAATCACGCCCAACATGCCGCCATGAAAACTCATGCCACCTTGCCAGACATAAAACACCTCGATCGGGTGCTCAGCGTAGTAACCCAGTTTGTAAAACAGGCAATACCCCAAGCGCCCGCCCAATACCACGCCCATCACCCCGTAGGTCAGCAAATCTTCAACATCTTGCACGTGCCATTTATCTTGCACCAGCCAATCCGCATAAGGGGCATGTTGTAAGCGACGCCTCGCAAGCATTAGAAATAAGGCAAACGCCACCAGATAGGTGATGCCGTACCAATGGATGGCAATTGGGCCAAGATTCAAGGCGACAGGGTCAAATTGGGGATGCATCAACATGATTGACATTGTCCGCGAGGTTGACGTAGGTGACTCGGGGCCATCTAGGCGCTTCCCAGGGGGCTAAACTAGGCGTTTTTGTCTGATTGAGCTCTCCACTATGGCAACTTCTCCCATCAAAATTAACCGTCGATCCGCCAATATCACCGAAGGCAAATCTAGGGCGCCCAACCGCTCGATGTATTACGCCATGGGTTACCAAGAGGGTGACTTCGTCAAACCCATGGTCGGTGTTGCCAACGGACACAGCACGATTACGCCTTGTAACAGTGGCTTACAAAAATTAGCCGATGCCGCTGTGGCTGGGATCGAAGAAGCCGGTGGAAATGCCCAAATTTTCGGCACACCCACTATTTCTGACGGAATGGCGATGGGTACCGAGGGGATGAAGTACTCCTTGGTCAGCCGCGAAGTCATTTCTGACTGCATCGAGACATGCGTGCAAGGCCAGTGGATGGACGGCGTATTGGTGGTTGGTGGATGTGACAAAAACATGCCCGGCGGCATGATGGGCATCTTGCGCGCGAATGTGCCAGCGATTTATGTCTATGGCGGCACCATTCTTCCGGGCTCCTACAAAGGCAAAGACCTCAACATCGTCAGCGTATTTGAGGCTGTCGGCGAAAACGCTGCTGGCAAATTGAGCGACGCGGATTTACGCGAGATTGAAATGCGCGCCATCCCTGGCACGGGTTCATGTGGCGGTATGTACACCGCCAACACCATGTCCTCCTCGTTTGAGGCTTTGGGCATGTCCTTGCCCTACTCCTCGACCATGGCCAACCCGCACGATGAAACACAAAACTCGGCCAAGGAATCGGCCAAGGTGTTGATCGAAGCAATCAAGAAAGACCTCAAACCACGAGACATCGTCACCAAAAAATCCTTGGAAAACGCTGTTGCGGTGATCATGGCAACTGGCGGCTCTACCAACGCGGTATTGCACTACTTGGCGATCGCGCATGCCGCCCAAGTCGATTGGACGATTGATGACTTCGAGCGCATGCGCAAAAAAGTGCCTGTCATTTGCGACCTCAAGCCCAGCGGTAAATATTTGGCAGTCGACTTGCACCGAGCAGGCGGTATCCCGCAAGTCATGAAAGTTTTGCTCAACGCTGGCTTGTTGCATGGTGACTGCATGACGATTACAGGCAAAACCGTGGCCGAGAACTTGGCCCATGTCCCAGACACCCCGCGTGCAGACCAAGACGTCATCCACCCCATCGACAAGCCAATGTATGCGCAAGGTCACTTGGCCATCCTCAAAGGCAATCTCTCACCCGAAGGCTCGGTTGCCAAGATCACAGGATTGAAAAACCCCGTCATCACTGGCCCAGCCCGTGTGTTTGATGACGAGCAGTCCGCGCTCAAAGCCATCTTGGACGGCAAGATCAAAGCAGGCGATGTGATGGTCTTGCGCTACCTCGGTCCCAAAGGTGGCCCTGGGATGCCTGAAATGCTCGCCCCCACTGGCGCCTTGATAGGAGCCGGTTTGGGCGAGAGCGTGGGTTTGATCACCGACGGACGTTTCTCTGGCGGCACTTGGGGCATGGTGGTGGGTCACGTCGCCCCTGAAGCCGCTGCTGGTGGCAACATCGCTTTTATCCACGAGGGTGACTCCATCACCATCGACGCGCGCCAGTTGTTATTGCAACTCAATGTCCCAGACGCCGAATTAGCCAAGCGCAAAGCCGGCTGGAAGGCGCCAGCACCTCGCTACCACCGTGGTGTGCAGGCCAAGTTTGCATTCAATGCCTCCAGTGCCAGCAAAGGCGCTGTCTTAGACGACTTTTAATTGAAGGCCCAAGTCCATGCTTAGAAAAATTGCGATTTCGATTTTGGCGACTAGCGCCCTAGCCTGCACACCCACTTGGGCCGATATGGCATTGGCCACATCCAAGAACTGCATGTCTTGCCACCACCCTGACAGAAAAGTGGTCGGCCCTGCATACAAAGAAATTGCCAAACGCTACGCCAACGAGCCACTAGCCTTGGCTGCGTTGACAACCAAAATTCAAAAAGGTGGTGCTGGCGTCTGGGGCGTTGTGCCAATGCCTGCCAACCCCCAAGTCAGCGAAGCCGAAGCGCAAAAACTGGCTGCATGGGTGCTCAGCCTTCGTTGAACTAGCTATACAAATTACAACATCCTCTTATAAATATCTACCTAACGTATGACTACTATTCGCCAAAACGACTTGATCGAATCCGTTGCCGCTGCCCTGCAGTACATCAGCTACTACCACCCAGCGGATTACATCTCGCATTTGGCTAGCGCCTATGCCCGCGAGCAAAGCCCAGCCGCTAAAGACGCGATTGCGCAAATTCTGACCAACAGCAAGATGAGCGCAACGGGCCATCGCCCCATGTGCCAAGACACTGGCATCGTGAATGTGTTTTTGAAAGTCGGCATGGACGTGCGCTTCGAAGGCTTTTCTGCAGGCTTAGAAGACGCGATCAACGAAGGTGTACGACGAGGCTACAACCATTCCGACAACACCTTACGCGCATCAGTCGTGGACGACCCCCAATTCGCCCGCAAAAACACCAAAGACAACACACCTGCCGTGATCTTCACGCAAATCGTCCCTGGCAATACCTTGGACATCACGGTCGCAGCCAAAGGTGGCGGCAGTGAAAACAAATCCAAGATGATCATGCTCAACCCAAGCGACAGCGTGGTTGATTGGGTTCTCAAAACCGTTCCAACCATGGGCGCGGGTTGGTGCCCTCCTGGCATGTTGGGCATTGGCATTGGTGGTACCGCAGAAAAAGCCGTCTTACTCGCCAAAGAGAGTTTGATGGACGATCTCGACATGTACCAACTGCTTGAAAAATCCAGCAAAGGTGCAGCGCTCACCCAAGTCGAAGACTTGCGCTTGGAGCTCTATCACAAGGTCAACGCCTTAGGTATTGGCGCGCAAGGTTTGGGCGGTTTGACCACCGTGCTCGACGTCAAGATCAAGATGTACCCCACGCACGCGGCCAGCAAGCCTGTCGCCATGATTCCCAATTGCGCTGCCACGCGCCACGCGCATTTTGTGATGGATGGCTCTGGCCCTGTCTATTTAGACCCCCCTTCGTTAGACCTTTGGCCGAACGTCAATTGGACGGCTGACACGCAAAAGAGCAAGCGTGTGGATCTCAACACACTCACCAAAGCAGAAGTCGCCAGCTGGAAACCCGGCCAAACGCTGTTGCTCAATGGCAAGATGCTCACCGGCCGCGACGCCGCGCACAAGCGCATTCAAGACATGTTGGCCAAAGGCGAAAAATTGCCCGTCGACTTCACCAACCGCGTGATTTACTACGTCGGCCCCGTCGATCCCGTCGGCAACGAAGCGGTCGGCCCAGCAGGCCCCACCACCGCCACCCGCATGGACAAGTTCACTGAAATGATGCTGGCACAAACTGGCTTGATCTCGATGGTGGGTAAGGCTGAAAGAGGACCCACTGCCATAGAAGCGATCAAGAAACACCAATCGGCTTATTTAATGGCGGTTGGTGGTGCTGCCTATTTGGTATCGAAAGCGATCCAACATGCCAAGGTAGTAGGGTTTGCCGATCTCGGCATGGAAGCCATTTACGAATTTGACGTGGTCGACATGCCCGTCACCGTCGCCGTTGATGCAGGCGGCACTAGCGCCCACATCACTGGGCCAGCCGAATGGCAAAAACGCATTGCCAGCGGCGAGTTCAAAGGGATTGGCGTGACAGCTGCTTAATGCAGTTAGTGCAGATGGCGGGGTTTACGACCACCGTGACCGCCATGCCCACCATTACCGCCCGATCCACGTGGGGGACGGCCTAAGTCCAAAGATTTGACCAAGTCGTCAAATCGATTGGCAAACAATTTATCAATCTCACTCACAACGCCTCCAAGTTCGGAGCCATCGAAATGTCGCTCCATCAGATGGACTACGTCGTTGATGAGCAGATCGCGTTGCGCTTGCATGATGTCCGCTGGCGTAGGGCCAACAAAGAGCATGAGGAAATCGTCTCGTGACTCTTCTCCGCGTGCTTCATCTGCATCATCGAAATCATTGTCATAAAAAGTCACCTCGATTGCAGCGCCAGCAGCAGTCAACTCATTGAGGTTCATGCACATTTCGTCCAAACATTGGCGAAAGTCATCTTCACCTGGAACGGTCCAGCACAGTTGGAGGCTATGTTCTTTTGCGTTGAAGAGAATTCCAGGTTCTTCAGGATATGAACTAACCGCTCCATCTTCTAGTGAGAGGGCTCCAGCATATTTCCAGAGTGGTCGCAAAGCATCTTGCAGTTGGTTCAAGCCCACGTCGTCTTGGAGGGGGACTTCTCCATGTACGTGAATTTCATACGCGGCGTTGTAACGTGCCATGACGAAACTCCTTCTTAATTGGTGCCCGAGACCGGAATCGAACCGGTACGCCCCTTACGGAAAGCGAGAGATTTTAAGTCTCTTGTGTCTACCTATTTCACCACCCGGGCGGTGTCTTTGCGTTTTTGTATTTTACGCCACCCTTGTGTCATTGTTTTTGAGAACCACGTCATGCGAACACATACTCAATGCGCATTCATTCAATGACTGCAAACGATTAAGCATTTAAAGCTTTTTGAACAAAGTGTTTAGCAACGCGTGGTTTGGGGCATTTCATTGTGGGTAGGTCAAACCAACTGCGCACATCTTCCTCCAACCCTACCCCGTGCATATAGTTGTAGATCGCTTTCTTGAGACCTAAGCCAAGACTATCGTGATCAGTACCTGTGGGGTCCATAAAAGCCACATCATTTTTGGCGAAACTTACCTCTGGCAAAGGCACCAATTTCACACCGTAGGCAGCGGGGTCTTTGCCAACTGGCGAATGCACCGTACATGTGAACCGATGAAAGAAACCGCTTTGGATACAACCGTTTTCAAATAATTGGCGTACATATTCCAAAGCGTCCACAGTATCTTGGACGGTTTGGGTTGGAAAGCCATACATCAAATAGGCATGCACCAAGATGCCCGCATCTGCAAAACCTCTGGTCACGCGTGCGACCTGCGCAACTGTGACGCCCTTTTGCATGAGCGCTAACAACCGATCTGAAGCCACTTCTAGGCCCCCAGACATGGCAATGCAACCACTCTGCGCCAATAGCTCAGCCAAGGCAGGGGTAAAAGTTTTTTCAAATCGAATGTTGCCCCACCAGGTCACTTGTAACTTGCGACGAATAATTTCTTGCGCCAAAGCCTTGAGTGCTTTGGGTGGCGCTGCTTCGTCTACAAAATGAAATCCAGTTTGACCAGTTTCTGCCACGATGCGCTCCATGCGATCAACGAGGGTTGCTGCAGAAGCAGTTTCGTAACGCGAGATGTAGTCCAGACTGACATCGCAAAAACTACATTTCTTCCAATAACATCCGTGCGCCACCGTCAGTTTGTTCCAACGGCCATCGCTCCACAAACGGTGCATTGGATTGAGCATGTCTAGCAACGATAGATAGCTTTGCAGAGGTAAACCGTCCCATGTTGGTGTTCCGACATCCTCAAATGCGATGTCTGGTTCTGCCAAATTCATAAATTGCACTTTGTTTTCAGTATTTCGCAAAAAGGTGCGAACCAAACGTTTTGAGCTTCTTTTACCCTGTAGATATTCAAACAAGGCTAATAACGGCCGCTCACCCGCGTCCAAGGTGATGTAGTCAACAAAGTCAAAAATTCGAGGGTCTGTTAGTTCACGTAATTCCGTATTAACGAAACCACCACCCATCCCTATTTGAATGTGGGATGCATGGGCTTTGATCGTTTGTGCGATGCGTAATGCACCATACATGGCACCTGGAAAGGGAACCGATAGCAAAACAACGTTTGGTTGAAATTTGTCAATTGCTGATTGGGTCAATGTTGCAAGTGTTTTATCGACCAATGTTTGAGGAGCTGACAAAGCCTCTGCCAGCAGATCAAAGGTCGCTTGGCTTGCGGCCAACGACTCCGCATAGCGCACAAATTCAAATCGACTGTCCACGGCATCGCGCACCACATCAGCTAAATCATTCAAATACAAAGTGGCCAAGTGCCGTGCGCGGTCTTGCTGGCCAAGTGCACCAAAAGCCCACGCCAAAGGATCGCCCCCTCCTTCATCGTCGAACGCTTCTAATGACAAAAAGCGTGGCCCTTCGGGTAGAAATCCTCGCCCTGCAATTCGATGGCTCAAGGTCGGGTCTTTGCCTTGCAAAAATGCAATCGTGGGTGCGATCGTTTGTTGGTAGGCGTCAAAGTGGTCGAGGAACTGATTGACGCTTGCAGTTCGGTCATCTTTAAAGATGCTAAGAGCCTGCGCTCTGATCTGGGATAAACCCGCAGAAGAAAAAAGCGTTAATACAAGCTCTAAAGCCAAATCATGCTGCCAAGCGTCCATTCCCTGCTCACGCAAAAAGCCCGTCAAATAGGCAGTTGACGGGTAAGGCGTGTTGAGTTGCGTCATCGGAGGAATGAGGCTGAGAACTCGCATGGCCTTGGGGTCAGATAAGCTTTTGGGAGTCAACAAAACACAGTCAATGAAAAAAATATTGGATATTTATAATTTTTTTGATAGATTTGCATCAAGAATCCCGCTGTGATTCCGAATACGTACACGTATCTTTGTAATCAGAATTCTTTAACGCCTTCACTAAAAGGAAATTGTCATGTCAGAAAAAACCTTGGCTCAACAAAATGTATCCCATCCCTTGGCAAGTTGTGCTTGCTGCGGCCCCTTGCGACTAGCGGGTGGTCCCACACGCCGTGGTTTTTTAGGTGCAGGCGCAGCCACCGTTGCTGCTGGATTGGTTGGTATCTCTGGCCCTAGCTTTGCCGCAAGTGGCAATTACGAATCAACTTTATTAAATTGTATTGACCCTCGTTTCACGACATTGACTTATCAATACATGGGCATGTTGCAAGGCGTGCCACGCGAAAAATTAAGTGATAACTACAGCCAGTTTGTGATGGCTGGTGGCCCCATCGGTGCGGTCCACCCCAACTTCTCTGCTTGGCATAAAACATATTGGGACAACTTGGATGTGACTGTGTCCTTGCACCACATCAAACGCGTCGTTGGTATCACGCACCGAGATTGCGGAGCTGCCAAATTAGCTTTCGGCGAGGCCAAAGTCGCAACACGCGAAGCCGAAACAGATTCGCATGCAGAAGCTCTGGCTGAGTTTCGTAAGCAAGTCAATAAACGCCATCCCAAACTAGGCGTTATCACCGGCATCATGGGCCTAGACGGCCGCGTTGACCTAATAGGTTAAAAGCTTAAGACTGCGTCTATCTCTTGCTCTGGTCTATGACCAGAGCCTTGAGTTCTTTTAATTCTTGCCGCATGGCCTGCATTTCTGTTTGCAGGTGATCAAATTTTTCACGCGTAGCTTGGTTGTCTTCACCAGAACTTCCTGATGTAAGAGAGTCAACAATCACCGCGATAAAAAGATTCACAATCACAAATGTGGCGATCAAGATAAAGAATATAAAAAAGATCCAAGCATGCGGGAACTTTTCCATCACGGGTCTGGCGATGCCATCTGACCAACTCTCCAAGGTCATCACTTGAAATAGCGTGAAAGCCGTGTTGCCCATTCCACCGAATAGTTCTGGGAATTCTTGTCCGAACAAATTAGTCGCAATTACGGCTGACACATAAAAAATAATCAAAATCAGGCTCACCACCGACGCCAAACTAGGTAGACAACTTAATAGTCCTCCTACCACCTTTCGCATGCTGTCAAACTTGTTGATAAGCCGAAGAACCCGCAACACCCTTAGCGCGCGTAATACAGATAAAGACTCAGTCGCTGGAACCAAGGCAATTGCAATCACGATGAAATCAAACACGCTCCAAGGATCTTTGAAGAAATCCATGCCCCGCGCAATGATCAAAAGCACCAGTTCTAGGATAAAAATACCCAAGATCGTGTGGTCGATGAACACCAGCTCTGTGCCGTAGGCTTGCATGATTTCTGCGTTTGTCTCCAACCCCAACAAAGCAGCGTTCAGGACAATTAGGACAACAATTGCGTATTGAACAACAACGTTATCGACAAAATCTTCTACTTTTTGTTGCCAAAAGGTTTTAGCAATATGGTGTTCTATGTGCATCTGTCAATTCAATCGTTTACAAACGCCAAATCTTACTTGAACGGTCATCCGCAAGGCTGGAATTAAAGAGTCTGGGCTTGGAACCGAATCTAGGCTTACAAGGTTACCTAGTTTCGACCGCTCTCGACACCAGCCCGCATCTTTTGGGCGCGCATGGACTCCATCTATCGCCGAGAGCGGTCATCTTTCTATGCAAAAACAGTTATTTGTAGGAAAGACTTATTAATCTGCCTCACTGTGCTTGAAAACCGCTGTTCTTGACAATCTTTTCCCATGTCTGTGTGTACGAACGCACATGATTCGTAAATTGCCGTGGCGGCATATGCACCACATTGATGCCCATTGAAGTCAGTCGATCCTTGACCTCAGGTTGAGAGATGATCTTTGCAAGAGCGTCTGAATAACGATCGATCACAGCTTGTGGGGTGCCAGCTGGGGCAAACAATCCGTAATACGCCAATTCTTCAAAACCAGATAAGCCGAGTTCGGCAAAAGTAGGCACCTCTGGCATGGCAGCTTGACGCTTGTCTCCGATCACCGCAACCATGCGGAATCTGCCTGCTTTGTGGTTCTCCAGAAAATCATTCACACCGGCTAAACCTGCGGGAACTTGATTACCCAACATATCTGCCATCAATGGTGCGCCACCACGATAAGGCGCCGATTGCAAATCAAGTTTGTATTTATCCCCAATCACTTTGACTAAAAATTCAGGTATCGAAGCTGGGGCTGGAACGCCGATAGTTCCCTTTCCATTGCCTTGGGTGCGTACCCATTGAATATATTCATTAAAAGACTTGGCTGGCGTTCCGCCAGATAACGCTAGACCATTTGCAAAAGTCGCAATCCCAACCACAGGAACAAAATCAGTAGCAGGGGCAAAACCTGGGTTTTTAACGACCAAAGGCAATATAGAAATGGTGTGATCGTGCGAGAAGAACAATACGCTGCCATCGGGTGGAGAAGCTTTTAGTGCTTGGGCCGCAATTTGACCGCCTGCCCCTGCTTTGTTTTCCACTACCACGTTGGTACCCAAGGCGTCTTTCATTTTTTCAGCTAAGACACGGGCAATCGCATCCGTACCGCCCCCTGGAGGAAAACCCACTAGCAGCTTGGTGGTTGAAGTGTCAGCTGATGCCACTTGAAATCCAATACCACTAACAAGCAGGGCCAACACCGCAACAGTCTTAGATAAAAATCGCTTGGAATACATAACACCTCCCTAAATAAAACGCTATTTTGAATCAAAATGCAGACTGCCTCTTCCTAAAAGCAATTCATGTCAACGACTGCAACCGGTTCCCAGCAAATTAACGCCAAAGATCTATGTATGGTGTTGATCGTGACTGTTTCCTGGGGACTGAACTATCCCGTGATGAAATTTGTAGTCAATAGCTATCCTCCCTCTGCCTTTCGATCATTCACATTTTTAATTGGTTGTATGGCGCTTGGCGCCTATGTTCGTTTCAAAGATATTTCAATAGCGGTGCCTAAGCATGAAATCAGACCGCTTTTCAAACTTAGTCTCTTTAATATGGTGGGATGGCATCTGCCCATGATTTATGGCGTGAGCATGCTCAACTCAGGCAGGGCCGCCATTATTGGTTACACCATGCCTGTTTGGGCGCTATTGGCAAGCACTCTTTTGTATCGCGAGAAAATAAAGTTAACCGCCCTGATAGGCATTGCCTTGGCCATGTGTGCCACGTTCTTGCTGGCTTGGGGCAGTGCGAGCCAGTGGGGGAATCATCCCTTGGGAATTGCCGTGATGTTGGTAGCTGCGATTACATGGGGGACAGGAAATGCCATGATGAAGAACTCCAAACTCAGTATCAGTGGCATTACCCTCACCTTTTGGGCACTCTTCATCGCCTTCTTTTTTTTCTTGGCCATCACGATTATTTTTGAGCGAGACCTTTGGGAGTGGCCTACCCTGATGCAATGGTTAGCCATTCTGTATGGTGGCGTGATTACCTTTGCTGTGAGCTATGTCGCTTGGTTCCATGTGGCACGAAAACTGTCAGCGGTATCGAGTGGTCTCTCCATCACGCTAGTACCTGTTTTTGGTGTCACAGGGGGCGCATTGATTTTGGGTGAAGCGGTGACCTTGCCAGATATCATCGCCTTGGTTTTAATTTTGTTGTCGATGTCGGTGGTTTTATTTCCAGACTCACAATTGAAAGATTTCATTTCTAACAAATTAGCTAAATCGTAGTCCCTCGTAGTCCCTTACAAAGGAAGTCAAGATGATTCAAACACGCCATATTTTTCAAATAACCCTGACCGTGCCATCGATTACCGACCTTGGGCAAACTCCCATGGGGGGACGCAAAATTGCCCAAGTCAGTGGCGGTGAATTCTCAGGCGATCGTTTGCGTGGCAAGGCCATGGCAGCACCAGGCGGGGATTGGTTGTTATTGCGACCCGACGGTGTCTTGATGCTCGATGTTCGTTTGACTCTGGAGACCGACGATGGCCATCACATTTATATGTCCTACAGGGGACTACGCCACGGTCCCAAAGACGTCATTGAAAAATTGAACAAGGGTGAAAAAGTAGACCCTTCTCTGTATTACTTCCGAATGACGCCCATTTTCGAAACTTCCAGTGAGCCCTATTCTTGGCTCAACAAAATCGTGGCAGTTGCCACTGGCCGCAGAGAGAGCACTGGACCAACCTACGAGGTGTACGAAGTTTTATAGACCTGATCAAACTTGGGCGTTAGTGGCCTCGTAATTGATCACAAACTCTTCTGGTACCAGAGGCCCCCAAACGTAGAAGGAATCATTTTGGGGATGGTTCCCCATCTTCCAGTCATGATCGGACGGAACAAAGTCAATGTCGTAAGAAAACTCGCTGTAACTCCCCCACGGGTCTCTCGAATAGAAGAAATAGTTCGATCCCAAAACGTGCCGGCCAACACCCCAACCCTTGGTATAGCCAGATTGCAGCATTTGCTCCATGCCCAATCCCACCTCATCGAGGCTCGCGACATCCCAACTCAAGTGGTGAAGCCCTGGCCCTTCCGACGCAACAAAAGCCAGCATGTGGTGATCACTTCCATGAATTCCATGCATGAAAACAATAAAGTCGTCGGATCTATCTGTCACCCTTAAACCCAAGACTTCGCTGAAAAATATTGCGGACTCTGCAACCTTGGCTGAAAAAAGAAGAGCATGCGAGAGTCTTCTTGGCTTGACTTGCTGAACGATTGAACGCGCGGGGGCATTGCCTTTGCCAACAGGCGCTGGCGCTTTCTGAATAACTTCTGCTTTGGCATGCGGTGAGGATTTGTCGGCCTCTATCACTTGGATATAAAAACCTTCGGGGTGAACTACCCATAAGCCTTCAGCGCTTCCAAGTGGATGCGGCTTGCCATGGGGATAACCTGAACGTTGAATGCGCTCGCTGATAGCGGCCATATCCTCGGGATAAGCGGCAAACACGAGATATTGAAGTTTCTTTTTACCTTCAGCCGGATAAATACGCGCCCAGCATTGATCATGTCCATGCGTCAAAAGGTCCACATGACCATGGCTTGCCCTAACATCCAATCCGAAAGTTGAGTAGTAATCTATTGCCTCTTTTAAATCAGGGACTGAGAATACAACGCAGTCAAGCGAATGGACGGCTTGCGTCCCTTTTCGAAACGTGGATTTTGGTATCGTCAAGTTTTCAATCTCCAATCACAAAACGTAAGATTCTGATTACCCGCATAATTTCACTGAATGCATCCATTTCAAAGGATTTTTCTTATGCCAGTTCACTCTCTTAATCACTTTTTCATCAGAACCCAGGATCTGGAACTCACAAAAAACTTCTACATGAATATATTGGGTTTCGAAGTGATGCCTAGACCTGACTTTCCCTTCCCTGGCTACTGGATGGGGGTCAATGGCTCGATACAAGTGCATATGGGTCCCTCTCAAATACCCAATAGAGAAAAGTATTACATTGGCACCCCTGCCAATGCTGTCAATGGCCAAACAGGGGTTATTGACCATATTGCCTTCCTGGCGGAAGAGCCAGTTGGATTCATTGATAAATTTAAGAAAAATCAAGTCAGTTTTCGACCCCGATATTTCCCAGAATCCAATCTTTACCAACTCTTTATCACGGATCCCAATGGGGTCATGATTGAACTAAATTTCTTCAATATCTCCGCAGAGAATGCCCCCGATTGGGGCGGCGAGGATTACTCAAAAATGGAACGCGTGAGTGAAAGTCCAAATTCAACGCATATCGCTTAATTGACAGCACTAGGGTTATAGCTGATACCCTCGTGAATTCTTGCACTTACGATAGATTACAAACTTTTTTCTTGATTGAAGGAGATTTTTCATGGATAAGATGCGTCGCAAAGTAATTGGTGCTGGGGGTGCTGGGTTGATAGCATCTAGTCTGCCAGCTAGTGTGGCATTCGCGCAAGGAGCTCCACTCAAGATTGGCATGAGCATGCCCCAAACGGGTGGCCTTGGCGCTGGTGGTCAGGCTGCTTTGATCGGTTTGCGTTTATGGATCGAGGATATCAATGCCAAAGGCGGATTACTCGGTCGAAAAGTAGAACTCATCGTCTATGACGACCAAAGTAACGGTGCCAATACCCCTGGCATCTACACCAAATTGATTGACGTCGACAAGGTCGATCTATTGATTGCACCTTATGCCACCAACGTCACTGCGCCCATCATGCCCATGGTGAAAGAGCGTGGGCTTTTGCTGATGGGTAATTTTTCATTCCAAGTCAATGCAAAAGTTCAGCACGATATGTGGTTTAACAATGCACCTTGGGGCGATGCCAAGAGTTGGTCGGACGGATTCCTAGATGCCGGTAAAAAAGCTGGTGCCAAGTCCATTGCGATTTTTGCAGCCGAGGGTGAGTTCCAACAAAATCTTGCGAACGGAGCTCGAGACATTGTCAAATCATCTGGTTATTGGAATGTTGCCTATGACCAAAATTACCCAGGCAATAACACCGATTTCTCCTCCATCATCCGAGCCGTTCGCGCCTCACGCGCTGAAGCTGTCTTTGTAGCCTGTTACCCCAACGAGTCCGTGGCCATCATGCGATCGGTAAACGAAATTGGTCTTGGCTCCCAAGTTCAAATATTCGGCGGTGGCATGGTTGGATTGCAATTTGGCCCTGTTATGCAAGGCCTAGGAAGTTTGCTCAACGGTGTTGTCAACTACAACTCCTACGTGCCAGGCATGAAGTACCCAGGGATTGACGACTTTTTCAAGCGCTACACCGAGCGTGCAATTGCAGCCAAAGTTGATCCATTAGGTTTTTACTTGCCACCGTACAACTATGCGATCGGACAAATGATCGAACAGGCCGTCAACGCCACTAAATCATTCGACCATAAAAAATTGGCCGACTATTTACGCAAAAATGAAATGAAGACCATCGTGGGTCCAATCAGTTTTGACAAAAATGGTGAACGCGCAAAACCAGCGTTGGTGCAAGCACAATTTAGAAACATCAAAGATAGTGACTACGACCAATTCAGATCGCCTGGTAAACAGGTCGTCATTTGGCCTTCATCTGAAAAACAAGGTGATGTGATCACGCCCTTTGATAAAGCCAGAAAAGCTACTTAACCTGCCCCTTTTTAGCGTCTCTCCTAGATGGGGCTCTTTCTGAGAGCCCCATCTTTTATCTAAGAATTCTGATGTTCTCTTTTGACTTAGTTTTTGAAGCTATTCTTTTTGGAATCTTGCTCGGATGCTTTTATGCCGCTGTCAGTCTTGGACTGTCTGTCGCATTTGGACTCCTAGATGTTCCTTATGTAGCCCACCCCGCATTGCTTATTTTGGGCTCTTATTTCACCTTCATACTTTGTAAAACGGGTATCGATCCGATTGTTTGTGGCATGGTTTTGATGCCTGTCTTCTTTTTTATAGGTATTGGTTTTTACCGTTTTTATTACGAAACATTTGAAAAGAGAAGTAGCGACACCGGCGTTCGTGGACTTGCCTTCTTTTTTGGAATGGCTTTCATCATTGAAGTATGTTTGATTTTGGTTTTTGGTGTCGACCAACGCACAGTTGCCGCCTCTTATATTGGTAGTAGCCTGGAAGTAGGCGATTACCGTTTCCCATACCGAATGCTGGTTGCGTTTGGAATCGCCCTTGCACTAACGCTCGCGTTAACGCTTTATTTCTCCAAAACATTCAATGGCAGAGCCATCAAAGCAGTAGGGCAAGACGAAGGTGCATTGCGACTCATGGGCGCTGACCCTGTCAAGATCAAACAGTTGGCTTTTGGAATCGCAACGGCTGTCAACGCACTAGCAGGTGCCATGCTGATCATTGTGGGGCCGGTAGAGCCCGCTATGGACCGCATTTACATTGGTCGCACATTCTGTGTGGTCGTATTAGCAGGATTAGGAAGTATGAGCGGCACATTGGTCGCTGGCCTCGTCTTAGGAATTGCTGAATCGATTGTGATGATGCTGTTTGGCGCGTCTTGGGCGCCGGCAGTTTCATTTGGCTTGTTATTGTTGATGTTAGGGGTCAGGCCACAAGGCCTGTTTGGAAGATAAGCTTTATGAAATTCACCTCTTACTGCTTACTTTTAGCTCTGGCCTTCCTAGGTATATCCACACTTGGGGGCATCAATGAGTATGTCTTTTTTGCAGGCTTTGTCATTCTGCAGTTTGTCATACTTGCAACCGCTTGGAATATTTTGGGTGGCTACGCAGGTTATGTAAATTTTGGAGTGCCTGCCTTCATTGCGGTGGGCGCTTATTCTGCTGTGGTTTTATTCAAATCCATGTCTGCTCCGCTACTTGTCCAAATATTAGGCGGCGGGATTTTGGCCGGGGCTCTTGGTCTCGGTGTCGGATTGTTAACCCTTAAATTGCGCGGCATATTTTTCTCAATTGCCACCGTTGCCGTTGTCTTTATTTTGGAAACTGTGGTGAACAACTGGCGCTATGTTGGTGGCGCAACAGGCATGCAATTGACACGCCCTCAAGATTTGTGGTTCTTCGATAGTTATGCCCGTATGCTGTTTTTCGTTATGGCTATTTTGGCTATTTTGTCCGTCGCGATCGCGCGTTACGTACAAGATTCTTTTTTAGGCAGAGGTCTGCGCGCAGTTCGCGATTCCGAAGAAGCTGCTGAATGCTCTGGCGTACCCACTCTGAAAATCAAGTTAATTGCTTGCACTATTTCTGGTGCCCTCATGGGAATTGCTGGAGCTCCCTTGCCGATGTACTTGAGCTACATCGAGCCTGCTTCTACCTTTAACTTGAGCTACTCTATCTCTGCCCTTGGCATGCCCATCATTGGAGGAACATCTCATTGGATCGGCCCGGTTATCGGGGCATTGTTATTGGCAACCCTGCAACAAATTGTGACTGTCACTGTCTCGAATGAATTAAATGTGTTGGTGGTTGGCGCATTGTTAGTTTTGTTTGTAGTCATTGCCCCTGAAGGCATATTAGGATTGATAAAAAAATGGAAACAATCCTCGAAGTAAACAACGTCATTAAGCAATTCGGTGGGTTTACAGCCCTCTCTGAAGTCAGCCTTCATGTCAACAAAGGCGAAAGATTAGGTTTAATTGGACCCAATGGTTCAGGTAAAACCACCCTAATCAATTGCATTTCAGGTGCATATACCAACTACCAAGGTTCTATCCGCTTTGATGGGGGTGACATCACACTTCTCAAAGCGCATGAGAGAACCAAACGCGGAATTGCAAGAAGTTTTCAAATTCCACGCCCCTTCAGTAGCATGACTGTGATGGAAAACCTATTGGTACCTTTTGCTTTTGTCGGGGGCAAAGACGGCCCTGAGCAACAAAAAGAGGCGATGGAAATTTTGAAAGGCATGGGATTAGCTGAAAAGGCTTATGTTCAGTCCAATCAACTCTCTCAGGTTGAATTGCGCAAAATGGAATTAGCCAGAGCAATGGCTGCCAAACCTAAGCTTTTGATTTCTGACGAAGCCATGGCGGGTTTGTCAGGAACTGAAATTGACGAAGTTCTACAAATCTTGTTTGACTTGAATAACAGTGGTATCACTATCATCATGATCGAGCACATCATGCAAGCAGTCATGAAATTTTCTCAACGCGTAGTGTGTTTGGATGCTGGCAAAATTATTTGCGAAGGCACTCCTGAAACTGTTGTAAAAAATCCAGAAGTACAGAGGGCCTACCTTGGCGATTAAGCTCATCATTGAAGACATCGATGCCGGTTACGGTGCGGTTCGCGCTTTGCACGGCGTATCCCTCAGCATCGACAACGGTCAAACTGTCGCGCTTCTTGGAACCAATGGAAACGGCAAGAGTACCTTGATGAAATGCGTGATGGGCATGGTCAAGCCTGACAAAGGCTCTATCCGCCTAGAAATTGACGGGGCATCGCACGACTTGACGCAGTTATCGACTGAAGAAATCGTCAATCTAGGGGTCGCCCTGATTCCAGAGGGGCGCAGACTCTTTCCTAAGTTAACCGTGGAAGAAAATTTACTGTTAGGTGCTTTTAGAGAGTCTTCTAGAGAAAAGATTCCAGAAAATATGGCGTTTTGTTTCGATGCCTTTCCTCTACTCAAGGAGCGTCGCAGTCAACTCGCAGGATCGATGTCTGGCGGTCAACAACAAATGCTAGCTATTGCCCGTGCCTTGATGTCTTCACCTCGATTGCTTTTGGTAGACGAGCCATCGGTTGGCCTATCCCCATTGCTAGTGTCACAAACAATTACCAAGCTAAAAGAACTCAAAGACCGCTATAACCTCACTGTTTTAATGGCTGAGCAAAATTTCAAGCAAGCCATGCGGATTGCTGACTTTGGTCACATCATCGTCCACGGCGAAATTGTGTTCAAAGGCGACGTCGATACCCTAATGAACAATGAATTGGTGAAGAGCTACTACCTAGGCATTTAGCCCAGTTTTTTGAGCCTTTTAACTTCGCTAACGATTTTGTATAGAGGAGTTTTTTCATGAAATCCCCTGACTTTGATTACGTCAAAGCAAAAAATCTAGACGATGTTTTTGCGTCTCTACACACTTATAAAGATTCAGCGCAAATTTTGGCTGGAGGTCAAAGTCTGCTAGCCATGTTGAATTTGCGAATGGCAAATCCGCAAATATTGATTGATATCAGTGGAATCAACAACCTCAAAGGCATTGAAAAATCAGGAAATACCCTTCGGATTGGTGCGCTGACTACACACAACGAAATCCTAAATTCAGATCTAGTCAGGTTACATGTTCCCCTTCTTTCGCAAGCGGTTCCCTATGTGGCACATTTGGCAATACGTAACAAAGGCACTATAGGTGGCAGCTTAGCGCTTGGAGACCCAGCGGCCGAGTATCCTGCTGTCGCCTTGGCTTTGAATGCCAGCTTGGTCATTCAAAATGCAAAAGGTGAAAGGCGTGTCAAGGCGCAGGACTTTTTTATCAGCCTATATCGAACTGCTGTCCAACCTGAAGAAGTACTCGTAGCGGTTGAATTTCCAATCGCCACCAGCAATCAAAAATTTGTATTCATGGAATTAGCAAGACGAATGGGTGATTACGCCATGGTTGGACTAGCGCTTGCTCTCACCATGGATGGAAAAACCATACGTGAATGTGCAATTTCTCTCATGGCTATGGACGACAAGCCTATCTTGGCCCCTTCCGCCATGAAATCCTTGACGGGTCAACAAATCCAGTCAGAGAGTATTTTGCAAGCCCAAAACGCCTTAGAAAAAGACTTAGATCCACCTGGCGACCTACAGGCTAACGCTGCAACTAAAAAGCATTTGGCGCGCGTTCTTTTGTCTAGGGCCTTGACACAAGCAGGAGAGTCCCATGTCTGATCGTTGTATGCACGCTCAATTCACCGTCAATGGCGAATCAGTGCAAGCGCAAGTGCCAGTCCGAATGCATCTGGTTGATTACTTGCGCGAAGAAATGGGCCTTACAGGGTCACACCTCGGATGTGAACATGGAGTATGTGGCGCATGCCAGGTCATGGTAGATGGCCAAGTTGTTCGCGGTTGCCTAACCTTGGCTATTCAAGCAGATGGCAAACACGTTCAAACCATTGAAGGATTAACGGAGAACCGTGAACTTCAAAAATTGCAAGCTGCATTTCTAAAACACAATGCGTTTCAGTGTGGATTTTGCTCTGCTGGAATGCTCTTAACTGCTCTTGACATCACCCAACATCACAAAAATGCATCGCGAGAAGAAATCAAGGAGTTGATCTCTGGTAACTACTGCAGATGTACAGGCTACCAAGCCATTGTCGATGCCATTGAATCTGTTCTACATGCCAATTTATCGTCCTCTTCTACTCAGTCGGGAGTAAAAGTATGAATGCACGTAATGAACTTCCCCTAGAGCCTAATACTGTTACAGCGCAAAGAAATTATGTTGGGCAAAGCGTGCCGCGTGCTGGTGCCAAAAAATTACTAGAAGGCAGAGGAACTTATCTAGACGACTTGCGTTTACCACGCTTGGTTCATGTGGTGTACTTCAGAAGTCCCCATGCACATGCGCGTATCAAACACTTGGATTTATCGCAAGCGCGCAAACAACCGGGTGTTGTCGCTGTATTTGATGGGCATGACGTGGCGCAATTTTGTACGCCTTGGGTGGGTGTTTTAGGACATCTCAAAGGCATTCGATCTGCACCCCAATACGCAATCGCCCCAGAAAGAGCCTGCTGGCAAGGTGAGGCCGTTGCTGCCATCGTTGCCCAAACTCGCAGGCAAGCCGAAGACGCACTCGATCATGTCATTGCAGATTGGGACGTATTACCTGCCGTCACTGACATGCAAGCCTCTTTGGATGGCAAAGTCGTTATTCACCCAGATCTTGGCGATAACAAATGCTTTAACCGTGAATTGGTAACAGAGGGGTTTGAAGAAGCTTATTCAAAAGCCGATGTGGTGGTTGAAAAAGTGTATGAATTCAGTCGCCACACTGGCGTGACCAATGAGCCGCGTGGCATCTTGGCAGACTACAACCCTGCTGAAAATATATTGACCGTGTACCAAGGGACGCAAGCTCCCAACATGATGCAGGATATCTTCTCCAGGCATTTGAATATCCCTGAATCCAATGTGCGCGTCATTTGCAAAGACGTGGGCGGATCTTTTGGAATCAAAGTACACGTCTACGCAGATGAAATGGCAACAGCTGCTATTGCTGTCATGCTCAAACGCCCTGTCAAATTTGCTGCCGATCGTATTGAGTCATTTCTCACCGACATCCATGCACGCGAACATAAAGTCAAAATCAAGCTCGCTTGTACACAACAAGGTGACATCATTGCTTTTGACCTAGTTGACTTGACAGGTATTGGTCCGTATTCGGTCTACCCGCGTACCAGTGGCATTGAAGGAAATCAAGTCGTTAACTTAACCGGTGGGCCTTATAAGCATCAACATTACAAAGCCAAGTTAGATGTTGTTTTCACGAATAAAAACGTAACCTGCCAATACCGCGCCGTTGGCCACCCAATTGCCATGGCGGTGACAGAAGGTATCGTTGATGAAGCCGCTAGAAAAATTGGTATGGATCCTGCCGAATTCAGGCGCAGAAACTTAATCGCGGACGATGCCTATCCATACACTTTTCCATCAGGCGTAAAGTTTGAAAAACTGTCTCATCACCAATGCCTAGATAAATTGTTGGCAATGATGAAGTACCCTGAACTTCGTCAAGAACAACAAGCTTTGCGTGCCAAAGGTATATACAGAGGCATCGGGCTTGCGGCCATGATTGAAGTCACCAACCCCTCCCCTGCTTTTTATGGTGTTGGCGGTGCTCGCATTTCTGCGCAAGATGGCGCAACCATTCGACTCGATCCTGCAGGCATGGTCAATGTACTGGTGAGTGTGACCGAACAAGGCCAAGGCACTGAAGCAATTTTTTCGCAAATCGCAGCAACCGCTGTTGGCGTAAAAGTTGAAAACGTCCGTGTGATGACGGGTGACACAGCTATCACGCCCTATGGTGGAGGCACCTGGGCATCCCGAGGGGCTGGCATCGGTGGTGAAGCAGTTTTACAAGCGGGCAAAGTGTTGCGATCGAATATCTTGGATGTTGCTGCTGCTATTTTGAAAGTGGAAGCCGCCACCCTCGACTTGGTCAATGGCATAGTGGTAGACAAACTAACGGGGAAAGAACATATTCCTATCCACGAAGTGGGTCGTGTGGCTTACTTTAGACCTGACACATTACCTATGGATTTCCAATCCGAGCTGACGGTGACGCGTCACTACACCCCGCGTGAATATGGTTTTACATTCACCAATGGCATCCAAGCGTCTTATGTTGAGGTGGATACTGAAACGGGATTTGTGAAATTACTGAAACATTGGTGCGTCGAAGACTGCGGCACCGTCATCAACCCGATGTTGGTGGATGAACAAATTCGCGGTGGTATTGTCCAAGGCATTGGTGGTGCCATGTTCGAAGAATGTCTCTACAGCGAAGACGGGCAACTTCTTAACGGCTCTATGGCCGATTACTTGGTTCCCATGGCTGGAGAAATGCCCGATATGGAAATCGCACATATACAAACACCTACCAAATCCTCTGAGCTAGGAGCCAAAGGCGCTGGCGAAGCAGGAACAGCGGGTGCACCTGGTGCTGTCATGAATGCCATCAACGATGCACTTGCACCGCTCAACGCCAACGTTACCGTACAACCCTTTACACCGCAACGTGTGTTAGCGGCTTTGGGGAAAATTTAAAGAAGCCCAGTATGGTTTATCTTCATAGATAAGCTCTGTAACTGAAAAATTTTTGATCTTCCAATCTTCCAATTCATAAAGATAACCATGCCTACTTCACAAGCTATTCAGAGACCCGATGGCTCCATCATTTCATATGCGATTCACGGTGACACCGATAAGCCCGCACTAGTTTTATCTAACTCCCTAGCCACTGATAGAGATATGTGGCAATTGGTTTTGCCACAGCTCACTAAAGATTATTTAGTCGTTGTATATGACACCCGTGGGCATGGCTTGAGCAAATGCGAGCCTAAGAATATTCAATTGAAGGACTTAGCGGATGACGTGATCGCGATTTTGGATTCAGCAAAAATTCAAAAGGCTTTTTTTGCTGGTATTTCTCTGGGTGGCATGACGGGGTTGACCTTGGCACTCCATTACGGGGATCGTTTACAAGGTTTAATGGCCTGTAACTGCAGAGGAAGAATCGACGCTGCTGGTATCGAAGCTTGGAATCAACGCATCGAGGTCGCTCGCCAAGGCGGCGGAATGCATGCATTAGCAGAGCCGTCTATCGCTCGCTGGTTTGCGCAAGATTACATAGCTGCCAATCCAGATCAAATGAAAATCATGTCAGCCATAGTTTCTAAAAACTCAGTGGATGGTTTTGAAACTTGTATACGTGCAATTCAAAACGTCAACATGATGGATGACCTACACAAAATACAAATCCCCGTTTTATTTGTTGCAGGTGCGCAAGATGTTGGTGCGCCGCCCTCAGAACTACAGCTTATGGCAGATCAAATTAAGGGAAGCCAAGTGGTAATACTTGACCCCTGTGGCCATATCTCATCTATGCAACGCCCTGAAGAATTTGTCAAATTAGTTCAGGGCTTTGCGCGTGTCCATTAACTCCAGATTTACTTAAGTGCAGCGCTAGCTGGTACCTGCGCTGTGTACCAGTCTGCAATTTTTTCACCTGTCATTACCTTCACTTCTGGTTTTGCCAAGACGGCATCTAAAAGTTTTTCAAATGCATCTATGCGATGTGGCACGCCTGTGATGTAGGGGTGCACGCTAATTGCCATCACACGCGGAATTTTGGCTGCATCTCGCCACAAGCGGTCTAGTTGTAGAACTCCACGGTGATACATTTCATCGCTTCTGTGATATTGCACCGCCATCAAAGGAATATCATTTAATTCAACGGTGTAAGGTACCGCCAAAACAGGCTTTGGTTTCGCATGTAACCAATCTGGCAAATCATCCATCACCCAATTGGCGACATAAGTAATTCCAGCAGCCGATAAGTAATCCAAGGTGTCATCCGTTTCTGAAAGACCGGGACTCTCCCAACCTACTGGTGCTTTTCCTGTGAGTTTTTTGATCGACTGAATGGTTTGATCAATCGCCTGCACTTGGTCATCGACCTTGTGCATCGGCCCTTGGATATATCCATGCCCCATGAATTCCCAATCTGCTTTGTGCGCCGCTTGGGCAATGGAAGGGTAAGACTCACACACGATACCGTTGATTGCCAATGTAGGCGTAATTCCACGCTGTTGCAGTGCATCAAAAATTCGCCAAAACCCCACCCGCATACCGTATTCATGCCAAGACCAGTTGGGTAAATCTGGCATCAAAGGTTGCCCCATGGGTGGAGGTAAAACTGAGCGCGGCATGGTTCTCTCAATGGTCCAATGTTCCACATTCACAATGATCCACACCAGCATCCTTGCGTCATCTGGCATCTTGAGAGGAGGTCTATCCACAATAGCTTGAAACGGCGCTCTGTCACTCAGCAATGATTTTTTGGAGTTCATATTGGTTTCCCTATGTTTGAATAGATACGGTTGGATTTTGCACGCAAGTCAAGCAAATTCTGTTAAATTTTTATACACAACACAAATCAAGGAATAGACCATGTTTTATGGGGAAATTGAAGGCAGCGGGTTCGAAGTAATTGAACCAGAATTTGCAAACTGCTTCGTTGGTCACGCTAGGGTCGATCGCCTTTGGACTGGCGGTAGATGGTCTGAGGGTCCTGCCTGGTTCGGTGGTGGCAGATACCTAGTGTGGTCAGACATCCCCAATGACAAAATCATGCGTTACGACGATACCGACGGTTCCGTATCTGTTTTTAGATCCCCTAGCGGTTTTGCCAACGGAAATACGGTTGATCGGCAAGGCCGACTGATTACCTGTGAGCATTTCAACCGTCGACTTACGAGAACTGAGCATGACGGTTCGGTTACCGTTTTAGCCGATCAATACAAGGGGAAACGACTGAATTCTCCAAACGATGTGGTCGTCAAGTCGGATGACTCCATTTGGTTTACGGACCCCGATTACGGAATCATTGCCGACTATGAGGGCAAAGTCGACAAGATGGAGCAAGATGGTTGCCACGTATATCGCATGGATCCACAAACGCTGGAGGTCACTCGGGTTGCGGATGATTTTGATCACCCCAATGGCCTGGCTTTTTCAAAAGATGAAAAGTACTTGTTCATAGCAGACAGCGGCGGGACAGAAGGCCCAGACCGCCCCAAACACATTCGGCGATTTGAAGTGGATGCGTCAGGCAAAACCCTAGGTAAATCGATTATTTTTGCCCAATGCCCTGCTGGTTTTTTTGATGGCTTTCGAATTGACCAAGAAAACAGGCTATGGACTAGCTGTGCCGAAGGCGTCATCTGTTACAGACAAGATGGGAAACTCATCGGTAAAATCAGGATTCCAGAAATGGTGTCAAATTTGACGTTTGGTGGCGTTAAACGCAACCGTCTGTTTATATGCGGTACGACCTCGCTCTATGCGGTTTACCTCAAGATCAATGGCTAAGGATTTCACTATGAACTTACGCGTAATTTCTTCCTCGCCTTCCGTACGTTCAGCACCCGTGCTGACTGCCGAACAAGCAGTTCTTGCGGCAAGAAGCCTCGCACCTAAATTTGCTGAGCGTGCTGCACATGCAGAGAAAATTCGCCGTATTCCTGATGAATCCATTGAAGAGCTCCATACGAGTGGCTTGATGCGTTTGATGCAACCCAAGCGATTCGGTGGATCAGAGCTTGGCCTAGGCGTTTTGATGGATGTCGTGCTTGAAATTTGCAAGGGATGCTCTTCCACTGCATGGACTTACTCCAATTTAGCTTCACACTCTTGGAACATTGGTCAATTTGAACTACAGGCCCAAGAAGATGTTTGGGGAGACGATCCATTCGCCTTGGCTGCTACTGGTCTGGCTTTCCCTTGCGGCAAAGCAACGCCGGTGGAGGGCGGATACATGGTTAGCGGAAAGTGGCCATTTGGAAGCGGCGTAGATGCCTCCACTTGGATGTTAGTAGGCGCTATGACAGAGCAAGCGGGTGGGGCTCCTCAACGGCGCTTTTTCCTAATACCGCAGTCCGATTTCAAGAGCCAAGACAACTGGCAAGCCTATGGCTTAGGCGGAACGGGTAGCCATGATGTTCATGTCGCTGAATCATTTGTGCCGCATCACCGAAGCGTGTCTGCTGAAATATTTGCTGCTGGTCAAAACTTACCTGGCGCAAAACTCTACAGCAACAAGCTATTCCAAATGCCCACATTTGCTGCTTTCGCATATGTACTGTCTGTCGTCCCCTTAGGAACAGCCAAAGCTGCTGTCGAGCAATTCACAGCAACCATGCGTAACCGAGCAGGCACTTACACAGGTTCGCGCATTGCTGAACTCGGTCCCGTACAAGCGCGCATTGCTGAAGCGGCCGCCTGTGTTGAATTTGCAGAAACAGTTATTCGTCGAGACTGGACCGACCTTGAAGAAGCTGTTGAGAGAAGTGAGTTTCCAACCATGGAAACCAAGTTGCGCTGGAAACGTAATGCTGCTTTTGCAACTAGCTTAGCGGTTCGTAGTATTGACACGCTTATGCCAGCTGCTGGTGCTGCTGGCCTTTCACTACTTCAACCGCTACAAAGGCAATTCAGAGATATCCATGCTGCCTCATCTCACATCGGTCTGACTTGGGATGTTCACGGAGCAGCCTACGGTCAAAGTGCATTGGGTTTACAGCCACAGGGTGGCTTGTTGCTCTAATCTAGCCTTGCGAATGAGCTAATTGCAAAAGACGGTCTGGCGTCAAAGGTAAATGACGTGGCCGTATTCCTAATGCATGGTGAACCGCGTTTGCGATTGCTGCAGCAAGTGGACCGGCTGCCACCTCACCTGCCCCAATACTTGGTTGATCACTTGCCTCCACTAACTCAATGTGGAGTTGAGGGATTTCATCAAAACCAAGTATCGAATAGGTATCCCAGCTATTACTGGTGATACCAGAGGGTCCCCATTTCACAGACTCTTTCAAAGTCCAACTGATCGCTTGCAATAAACCGCCTTCAATTTGATTGAGTAATCCATCGCGGTGCACGATACGTCCTGCATCTACGGTGCACCAAACCTCTTGCAGGTTGATACTTTCACTCACCTCTAATTGCACGATAACTGCACAATACCCAGCGTGATTTTTGTAACGACCAAACGCAATTCCGCATCCGTTTCCATCACCACCGCTACCTCGTGCATGCCACTTGGCTGAATCCGCTGTTGCTTGCAATACATTTTTAGCCCTTGGATCGGATAAATGACGAAGCCTAAATTCAAGAGGATCAACTTTAGAAACTTCTGCCAATTCATCCATGAAAGACTCAATTGCAAAAGTATTGGCAAATCCACCCAAGGACCGAAGAGCGGACACTCGCAGTGGCGCCTGAGGAATAAAGTGATGCATCACCTCAAGCGCAGGCAAATCGTAATAAGGAATGATGTTACGTAATCCTCCACCGGTAGGGAGTACTTGGTCTTTCTGTACCGGCCTAGGTGTCTCGGGATTTAGGGCCCATGCACCGAGCAGGTTGATACCGGGTAACCAACCAGGTCGATTTAGATGGCTGTGGCTCCAAACTTGCGCTTGCCAATCAACGATGCGTCCTTGATCGCTTAATCCTGCACTTAGCTCAACCAAACTCGCGGACCCCACTGGGGAAACACACATTTCATCTTGGCGAGTCCATTGCACACGAACTGGTACTTGTAGGTGATGGGCTAGAAATGCGGCGTCAAAAGCCACATCGTCTGCGCCATTGTGTCCATAGCAGCCAGCACCTGGACGATGCAC
>CAYFLF010000004.1:0-30480 GCA_964343725.1 uncultured Bordetella sp. | reverse complement strand
AAAACGGTTAAATGGTTTTGGTGACATCACCTATCAGCAAATTGACTTGGTTTGGTATCACTAGTCATCTGGAATTTATTGGAATGAGCTTTTACAGATGCGACTTAGCTGCAAATTTACCAGCGCGTCTACCAGACACAAAAGCCCAAGCTAGATGATGTCCGTGTCCTTTCAGGAGTAGTCCACCTTGTCCAGTGGATCCTGCCGCAAATAGACCGGCTATGGGTTGAGATGCTTTATCTAAAACACGATGTTCGTGGTCAACCATTAATCCACCCTCGTTATGCACAAAAACAGAACGAACTGGACCTAATGCAATATAAGGTCCATTTCCAAATGGTCGGACAGTGGCCTCGCTAACGCTTTGTTTCAATGATGCTGGATTCATTCCTAATTTGACTGCGAGTTCATCCAAATTCGATGCTTGGTTATAGACATCAGGTCTGTTATCACGATAGTCTGGGATATAGGCATAGGCTATGCCAGGAGCTGTTGATATGTAATCAGGCCAAGCAGAAAACTGTGATGATAATGCGGCATCGATGACGATATACCCAATCTTATTGGGTTGGTCTGGTAAGTGCCACGCTGGTTTTTCAAGCTCGTTAGCAAAACGCTCGCCTCTTTGATTGACCAAAATTGCACCTTGGTTAAATAAAGTAGTTGAGGGAGCTAATGCGGTGGTTAGAAACTTCATCATCAATGGTCGCAGCAGAAATGCTGGCAAATGATCGATCGACCACTGCATACAGACTGCTAGCCAACTCCATGGTGGTAGTTTTCTTAACCAATTCTCTTTGGCAGGCGCAATAAATCGAATCTCGGGTCCTAACGCAAGATCTCCATTCAAAATGGTTGCGCCCAATGTTTCTGCCATGCGTTGACCATCTCCTGTTGCAGACTGATTAACACCCTCTACTTTTGCTTCTTGTGATCCCATGAACCTAGCTTTCAAAGTAGGGTCATTGGTAAAGTCACCTGCAGCTAAAACAACACCATTGCGGGCATGAACATTCAATAAGCCGTCAGCACTTTTTGCCTCTACGCCAATAACCTTGTTATCCTTTTCTAACAACTGCGTGACGCTAACGCCAGTTCTAATGTCAACCCCCGCTTTTTTGGCTCGCCTGCTCAAGTGATAAATAAAAGACCGCGAGTTCGGTAATACGTTATGCATTCTTGGTTGGCGATGAGGTGGCTCGGGCATCGGCCCCATGAAACGAATTCCACTCGCAATCAACCAATCAAAAGTAGCGGGAATTTCATTGCAAAGAATGCGTCGAAGTTCAGCGTTATCACGAGTGTCTAATTCACCCGCAAAGCCTGGCATGTCGGCCCAGTGTTCATCTGGTGAATCTATGATGCCACGTTTTTTTTGATGCGGAGTTCCCGTTGAAGTAACAGATCCAATCGACCAAGAAGTTGATCCTCCTAATTTTTCATTTTTTTCTAGTAATAAGACGCTAGCACCTGCCTCTCTAGCTTCAATGGCAGCGGCCAAACCAGAGCCACCGCCACCTACTACGAGCACATCAACTTCAATTGAGGTGTGTTGCATAAATATTTAAACCATTCCTCCATTGGGTTGAATAATTTGTCCATGTATCCAAGATGCTTTATCAGAGGCAAGAAAGGCGACGACTTCAGCTACTTCATGAGTTTGGCCAACTCTATTAAAGGGACTCAAAGCAGCAGAACGCGCAAGCGCCTCTTCATTTTTACCTGCACGAAAAAGATCTGTATCAACAGGGCCAGGCCCAACCCCATTCACTCGAATTTTGCGTGGCGCTAATTCTTTTGCCATAGATCGTAAAAAACTCTCCACAGCGGCCTTAGTGGCCGTGTATGGGCCGCCACCCGGAATGCCAACACGAACCATTGAGGTTGTTAAACCAATAATATTGCCTCCATCTAAAACATATTTGGCTGCAGCTTGTAAAACATGGAAAGCACCAATAATGTTGGTTTCTACCAAATTATGAAAATTTTGGGCGTCAAAAGTAGCCATAGGTCCTGGTGGCACATTGATACCAGCATTGGCTACTACGCAATAGGGCATACCGCCAAAGTCGCGTTCGACATCTGTAAATACTTGGTCGACTTGCGCTTTGTCACGAATGTCAACCGCATAACCTTGGACCTTAGCTGATCCTATGGAAGGATTTGATTTGGGAGCGTTTTTTACATAGGTATAAGCTACGTCGAAACCTTGTTCTGCCAACTTCTGCACGCAGGCGGCACCAATACCGCGTGTACCACCAAAAATGAGTGCAATCTTATTGCTCATAAGTTCTCCAAAAAAATAAAAACTAGCTCAAGCTTTCCAAGGTTTGCCGTAAATGGGTTCTCTGTAAGGAGTAGGTGGAAGTTGCCATGTCCCCGTTGATGGCGGTTTGATCTCGTCATTGACGTGAACATCAATGACACACGGACGTTTGTTTTGTAATGCCAATTGGACACTTGGACCTAAATCTTGTGGGCGAGTGACGGTCATACCATCTGCACCACATGCTCGAGCCCAAGCTGCAAAATCTGGGTTGTAGCGTTCACCAGATTGGCCTTTATAAAAAGCTGTTCCGATCTCACGCCCATTGAAAAGGCCGTATTGCAGATCGCGTATGGCTGCCCAGGCAAAGTTGTTCCAAATGATCCAAACAACAGGTAAGTTGTATTCAACAGCAGTACACAAAACGTATGGAGCCATCGTGAAACCGCCATCACCGACAACGGCTACGCAGGGACGATCAGGTGCGGCCAGTTGTGCCCCCATGATCCCGCACACTCCGAAACCCATGCTTGAATATCCCCAACTATTGAGCATGCTTTGGGGACGTTTGGCTTTCCAAAATTGCATAAACCAATTGTGGTGAACACCAGAGTCAAGAGAAAGAATAACATCATCTGGTAGTACTTTTTGAAGAGTACCTACAACAAACTCTGGACGTAAGGGACTGGTTGTATCTTCAAAATGGGGTTTGATAAAAGTTTCCCATTGGGATTGCCATCCTTTGACTTCACTTAACCAAGGTGCATACTTAGTTGCATTAATTGCATTTTGGACACTCAAGGCTTTAAGCAATTGTCTAGTGAATACTTTCACATCGGCGATGATTCCTAAATCAGGTACGTAGTTTCGGCCCAACTCTTGGGGATCAATATCTACATGGATCAAACGGGTTTTAGGAAAGTTCCATGAGTAACCAGCGTGCCAACTCGAGGAACTTCGGTCATCAAAGCGTGTTCCGAGCGTGATCACCAGATCGGCGCGTCGTCCTGCTTCATTGGCAGGATAGGCGCCATTACGACCAATAAAACCTAAAGCGAGTGGGTGATCTCCTGGAATTACACCCATTCCGTTAGGCGACGTGATAACGGGAATTTGAAGTTTTTCGGCTAATTCCAATATCTCCACGCCAGCTTCAGAGAGTGTGGCACCATGCCCGATGAACAAAACGGGTTTATGCGCATCTGACATCATTGATAAAACTGTTTCAACATCATTTTCATTTGCACCAGGGCGATGATTACGATGAATATGAGAAGAGGAAGGCAAGAACACTTCATCTTCCTCTTGGTAAACGTTGTATGGAATATCTAAATTTACCGGACCAGGGCGTCCAGTCACCATGGTGTCCATAGCTTGCCTTAAAGCCAATGGAAGCATATCAACACGTGTGGGTTGAAAGGCTCGCTTAACCACTGGTCGCATGACTTGGGCAAAGTCTGCTTGGTTATGCTTATAGAGTTCTTGAAACGGAGCACGATTGTGCTGCGAGGTTGGAACATTAGATGTGATGCATAAAAAAGCCGAGGAGTCAGATAATGCCGTTGCACAAGACATCACCATATTGGCTGATCCAGGACCCGTTGAAGTCAACGTTGCAACAGGCTTGTGCTTAACGCGGAAATAGGCATCTGCCATATGACCAGCACATTGCTCGTGTCGCGGAGAAATTAACGTCAGTTTATCTTTGACATCGTACAACGCATCCAAGATGCCTACGTTACCGTGACCACAAATACCAAATATATAAGGTATATCTTCTTGTACTAAATATTGAGCGATTAACTCGCCACCTTTCATCTTGGGCATACTTTTCTTTCTTAAACAGTAGTAAAGGTCACAATACGTTCTTCAGTCATCTCATGGACAGCATATTTTGGACCTTCACGCCCAAAACCGCTTTCCTTGCTACCGCCGTACGGCATTAAGTCAACACGTGAACTAGATGTTTCATTGACATGCACACCCCCAACCTCTAGTTTTTGCGCCGCATCGAATGCATCTTTTAACCGATTAGTGAAGATGCCAGTTGCTAGGCCATACGGCGTTGAATTGACACGTTGTATTGCTTCATTCAGTTCACGAAAAGGAACAATGGCGACAACTGGACCAAATATTTCACAGCATCCAATTTTCATTTCTGGACTGATGTGAGTCAGTAAAGTTGGAGGAATCACAGAACCAATCCGTGGCCCTCCTACCAACCGCTTCGCACCAGAAGCAATGGCTTCATTGATCCAATTTTCAATTCGAATTGCATTATCTTCACTGATCACAGGGCCAACAAAAGTTTTTGCATCGTGTGGATTACCAAAACTAAGCGCTTGTACTAACGGAACTAATTTGCGAACAGTCTCATCTACTAAAGTTTCTTGAACTAGCAGAAGTTGAACAGAGGTACAAACTTGTCCCGCTTTACGAAATCCAGCATTTACGACTTTAGGTAATGCGGCATCTAGCTTTGCATCGTCACACAAAATGGTGAATGCGATGGATCCTAATTCCATTTGTGTTCTTCTCAAGCCAGCCCTTTGTTGAATCTCTCGGCCAACTTCAGTGCTACCTGTAAACGCAAAAAACCTGACGCGCTCGTCATTTTGTAATTGTTTAACTACGTCCGCACTTCCATGTAGAACATTGATAAAGCCACTAGGTATACCAGCTTCAATTAATACTTCTGCAAATAAGCACGCAGTAATGGGCGTAAACGACGAAGGTTTTAAGATGATGGCGTTTCCTGCTGCAAATGCAGGTGTGACTTTATGTGCAACTGTATTGAGTGGTGAATTAAATGGTGTGATTGCAGCAATGACACCTAATGGAACTCGCATTGTGAAACCTATACGACCAGCTGCTCCCGGGGCGCCAGACATCGGGATCACATCACCGGACAGTCGACGAGCCTCCTCTGCTGATAGCCTGATGGTTTGGATACAGCGATTTACCTCTCCTGATGCGTCGCTTTCTGTAAAACCAGCCTCGCTTTGCATGGCTTGAATGAATTCGGAAGTTCGCCTTTGCATGATTTGGGCAGCTTTATCCAAAACCACGCCTCTATCGTAGGGGGCCATCTTGCGAGAAATAAATGCAGAGTGTGCAGCGTCAACAGCCAATTTAATTTGCTTGTTATCTGCAGTTGTAACCGTTGCATAAGGTTGAAGTAGATATTTATCACGGACAGTGATGCGGGGACCATCTCCAATGATCCATTCTCCATTGATCAATAATCCGTGGACAACCGGCTTACTTGCTTCTATGACAGATGCTGCTAAATGATGTCCCATTAAAGCATCTCCTCATTGTCATCTGATGGTGTGGTTATCACTAAAAAGATCAATCCTTGTGTTCCTGTATTTGTGAAACTGTGTCGTATTCCAGGTGGTATGTAGACGTAATCATGTGGCTTCATCAAGTGTTCTGCTTCATCTAAGGTCAGAATACCTTCGCCCTCTAGCACGTAATACACCTGCTCTTGAATTTGATGAACATGTTCCTGAACGTAAGCCATAGGTGCGTAATGAGAGATTCGAAAATCCATTCGTGAGCTACCAGTGGTTTCAGGACCAGCCAATTCCTTTGAAAGCGCTCCACCAAAATGTCCAGGATATTCTTTCCAACGCATATTGGCCATTTTTTCAACTAACAACTTCAGTTCTGAGTTTTTACGCATATTCAGTTTCCTATTGTTTTAAGAAGTTATAACCACAAAATCTTTTTACGATATTCAAGGTCATTAAGCAAAGGAGTGGCTGGACCTTCGTGAAAAATACTTCCCCGCTCTAATGCATAAACCTTGTTGGCTAGTGCTAAAACCAAATCTAAATTGTGTTCAACAATCACAATGGCAATATCGCTTCTCAATCGGTCAAATACAGCAAACAACTCTTGCACGATGGTTGGAGCTAAGCCTTCAAATGGCTCATCTAATAAAAGTAAACGCACATTACCTGATAAGGCCCTCGCAACAGCTACCATTTGTTGCTCCCCACCTGATAAATAATCTGCTGCTACATGCATGCGGTCCTTTAAGCGAGGGAAATAGTCAAGGATTTTTTCCTCGCTCCAAACAACACCGACTGAACTATCTGTAGGACGGGCTAATCTTCCAAGCGCAAGGTTTTCAGCGACCGTCATACCCGCAAAAAGACCCCGACCCTGAGGAACGTAGCCAATTCCCAAGCGCGCAATATCGGGAGCATCTAAACCGGATATGTCGTGACCATTGAAAACGATGCGACCATATGTTGCTGGTACCAAGCCAACAAGACATTTGAGTAAAGTTGATTTACCAGCGCCATTGCGTCCTAGTAATGCAACTATTTCGCCCTCCCGCACTTGGAGGCTAGCTTCATTCAATATATGGCTCTTGCCGTAATACGCATTGACTTTGTCAAATTCAAGAACAAGTGGTTTTTCAATATCAGCTTGTATTGAAATCCCAGTGACTGGAGGAGTGCCGTGGCCAGTGTAAATTTCTTGGACTTGTTCACTCTGACGAACATCCTCAGGTGAGCCACTCATTAGAACCTCACCTTGGTTCATAACTGTCACCTTATGCGAAAGAGACAGCACTCTGTCAATGTCGTGTTCAACGATCAAAACGGGTATATTGTTAGCAATAATTTTTACCAAATGCGAAACACGTTCTCTTTCTGCAGCAGCTAAACCTGCTAACGGTTCATCAAGAAGCAGCACTTGCGGTTTTGAGCCTAGTGCAATTCCAAGATCCACTAAACGTTGACCGCCATAAGAAAGATCGCTTCCATAAATCTCTTCCATTCCTTGAAGGCCCAAAAATTTCATTAGTTCTTGGGTTTGAGTATGAATCTCTTGGTAATGATCAATATCACTCCAAAAGTTGAAACGAGCTGAATGACGCGCTTGCAGCGATAGTCGTAGGTTCTCGTAAATCGTCAATCCCTTAAATAGATTGGTTATTTGAAATGAGCGTGCAAGACCGAACTGGCAAATCTCAAAGGGTTGTAGATGATGGATCATCTGGCCATGCAACTTAACAGTACCAGTGTCAGGTGTAAAAAAACCTGAAATTAAATTAAAAGTTGTGGTCTTGCCAGCACCGTTTGGTCCAATTAATGCGTGAATTTCTCCGGGACCAACCGTCAGACTGTTACCGAGAACCGCTTTAATGCCCCCAAAACTTTTACTAATTCCTTGTACTTCGAGAATGTTTCCTTCAACCGGTTTAGGTTGTAAAAAATCAGGTAATGGCAGTCCATCATAAATTTTGCGTTTGCTCATGGCTGCAGAATCTTTTACAGGGGGCCTCCAGCGTCGTTTGATAATCTCCCAAATCCCTGTAAGTCCCGATGGTGAAAAAATGATGAAGCCAACAAAGATCAATCCAAAGTAGAGAAGCCAGTTATCGGTATAGATTGAAAAGAGTTCTCTAAATAATAAGAAAAATAATGCTCCAAGGGCTGGGCCTAAAAAACTCCGCATTCCACCAATGACAACCATAGCTAAAAATTCACCTGAGAATGCAACTGAGGTGGACTCGGCTGCTGAGAGTCTGTGCAAGAAAATCAATAAACCACCTGCAAGAGCAGTAACCGTTGCCGATATCACAAACGCTAGTAACTTGTATTTGTCTGTGTCATAGCCTTGAAAAATTGCACGTGTCTCGTTTTCGCGTATAGCCATTAGGACGTGCCCAAAAGGTGATCTGACCACTCGCCATAAAAAGGTAACTACAGCAAATGCAATCAATGCAACAACTGTGTAGTAATTGAAATGGTTATCTAAATTAAAGGGACCCAAAACTCCGCGCTCTATACCTCCTAACCCACCCTCACCACCAGTGACCGCTGTCCACCGAAATGCAATTGCAAAAGTCAACGCGCATAAGGCGAGGGTTAGTAACGAAAAGTAGACGCCTTTTCGTCTAAGAATTAAAAAACCTACTATCCATGACAATGCAGCGGTAAATAACACCGCAAATAAAAGCGGCAACCACATTTGATTAGGAAACCAATTTAAGTGGGATAGAGCTGCGGCATAACCGCCTATACCAAACCAAGCGCTATGACCGAAAGATACCAATCCTGTATACCCAACAAGTAAATTAAGACCCATGGCAGCAAGTGCTAAAAGTACCACCACAGTGGCAACGTCATAGGTGAGACCAATACCTAATAAAAATACTGGCGTCAAAACCAAAGCTAGAGCCGTAATAAGTAAGGGGCGATATTTGGGGTGAGATAAAAGTTGCATTTTCAAATCGCGCTTACTCAAATCGCTCAATTCGCTCACCCAAAAGTCCTCGGGGTCTGAACATCAATATTAAGAACATCAAGATGTACATCGACGCTTCACCAGCGGATGGCACAAAATAAATCGTAATTCCTCTCACTACACCTACTAATATTGCAGCAAGAATGACTCCCCAAAAGCTACCAAGACCGCCAATCACAACAACAACAAATGCAACCGTCATAATTTCAGTACCCATTGCAGGATGAACAATGGCAATAGGTGCAAACAGGACGCCACCTAATGCTGCAGTGGCTACACCTAACATCACGATTGCTGTCATATAGGGTTGTAATTTGATACCCAGCACTGCCACCATATCTGGCTTTTGCACACCCGCACGTACAACGCGTCCAAACGCAGTTTTATGCAATAGCAACCAAATACCACACATCACTATGAAAACAATCGCAAGGATAAAAAGGCGGTATTTGGAGAACATGAAATCCCCCAAAATAATGTTGCCTTTGAATTCATCAGGCATATTTGAGGCATGTGGCGCCGATCCCCAAATCATTCGTAAGGCTTGCTCCGTTACCATGGCCAAACCAAAAGTTACTAACAAGCTAAGTATGGGATCAGCTGTGTAAAAGCGCCTGAGTAGGAAACGCTCAAACAAAATTCCTAATAACGTAACCAATAATGGCGTTATAAAAATGCTTAATCCAAGCCCTCCAAACTTAATGATTTCTAAGGAAACATAGGCGCCGATGGCATAAAAGGCCCCATGGGCTAGGTTGACAATTCCCCCTACGCTGAAAATAAGTGAAAGTCCAAGTGCAAGGAGTAGGTAGTACCCACTCAACACGAGTCCATTGACAACCTGTTCAAGTAAAAAGGTGAATTCCATTTACAAATTTCTTCTTATGGCTAAGCGTAGACAAGCAAAAGCCTGCTAAAGCCACAGTCTGCCCTTGGGCAGACTGAGTTCAGAAAAAAACGTTACATCTTGCAGGTACTGTCTGCTTTGAGAGGAGCTAGTTTGTCCAAAGGCTCATTTGCAGCAGGAACTGCCTCTCCAAAGAGCAAAAAGTCTTGCTTGTGTTTAGCTTGGCCTTTGGCTTTCACGGTAAAAGGGTAGGCCTCTTGCATAAGTTGATGATCCCAGCTTCTGAAATAAGCCTTGCGTGCCTTCAGTACATCAAACTGTGCTTCAGACTCAAAGTAAGTAATTAATTTATCAGTCTCTACAGATTTGGTAGCAGTGATGGCTTGTGCCAACATTTTTAGTGATACATATTCAATCCAAGCGTGGTTCTCTGGAATGCGGTTGTATTTTTTTGTGAATTTTTCGACAAAGGCTTGCGAACCAGGTGTTTTTAATTCATGGTGCCACACAGTAGGCCAATACCCGCCAAGATTGCCTTCACCAGCGGCCCACGCATCCGCAGTATTCAAATTAAATCCTGCAACGGGGAACGACAGACCGAATTCAGAGTATTGCTTCACGAAATTTGTAACCTGGTTACCACCTAAGTTGGTGGCAACCAAATCAGGTCGGGCCTGGCGAATTTTTAGAAGTTGTGGACTGAAATCAGTCAAGTCAGTTGGAACTAATTCATCACCGATAACTGAGCCACCATTACGTGTAAAGAAGTTTTTAGCAGCACGAGATAGGTCATGACCAAACAAATAGTCAGAAGTCAACGCAAAAATTTTCTTGCCTTTTACCCAACCTTCTCGAAGCAAAGCTTCACCAGCAGCGTTGACCATCACTGTGACTGGGATATCAACGTGAAATGTGTACCTATTGCAGTCTTTGTTTCGTAGTGCATCGGAACGAGCGCCAATGCTCATGAACATAATTTTGTTTCTAGCAGCGACTTGGGAGATGGTGAGAGCCGAGGCGGAATTAATTTCTCCCATCAAAATGGCAACATTGTCACGCTCTATCATTCTTTGAGCCTTTTGAGAGGCCACCTGAGGATTAACAGAGTCTTCCGATATCAATTCAATTTGTCGGCCTAATAATCCGCCGGCGCTGTTTATCTCCTCAGCAGCCATTTTGATACCTTGTTGTGCATATTCACCTAAAGCACCAAGAAATCCAGTCATTGGAGTCAAGTGGCCAATTTTGATGGTTTTTGGCTGTGATATTGAAACAGCAGGCCAACCTAATGCTACTGATCCAGCGAACGCAACACTGGTTTTAAGAACGCTGCGACGTTCAATTTTCGCTTGGGCCTTTTGAAATCCTTTTTTTTCAACTTTCATGTTTGTCTCCTATTGCTATTAATGAAGAATCCCTAAGATGCTTTAGCATCTTAAGAAGCCGATTGATTTGTGCAAAATACTGATTTCTGAGAAGGGGTATAACAATAACTTATATTCCGTTATCGAATTAATCTTTCTGGATATAGGGATGGATCTCCGCCAACTCAGGTACTTTGTTCAAATTGTCGAGAGTGGAAGCTTTGCTAAGGCGTCCAGACAACTTTACATTGCTCAACCCGCCTTAAGCCAACACATCGCCAAACTAGAGTCTGAGGTTGGAAAACCTCTATTGATTCGCACGGCCAAAGGTGTTACGCCTACTGAAAATGGAACTGCATTACTCCATCAAGCACGTTTTATTCTGCGTCAAATAGAACAAGCACTATCAATTGCGAGGCAAGAACCAGGAACGGTCCATGGAATGGTGTCCGTTGGATTGGCAGCTACTACTGTGTGTGCAGTAGGTGCACCATTCATGCGACGTATTCGTGAAAAATATCCTGGAATTGTCCTAAATATCGTGGAAGGTATGAGTGGGCATTTGGCACAAATGATGCGTCTGGGGCAACTTGATTTAGCTATTTTGTTTAGCCGTGATGCTGTATCTGATTTGCCTTGTGAACCCCTAGTTGAGGAGGAGCTTTTTATTTTGCTCCCTGAGGACAGTAATTTAGTTCCGCCTAGGCGAATCAAACTAAGTTGCGAAGAGACTGCTCATCTTCCTCTCATTTTGCCAACTGGTATTCACGGATTGCGTAGACGAATTACAGCCGAATTTGAGCGACGAAATCTCGTTTTGAATGTTGTCGCAGAAGTGGATTCCTTGTCTTTGTTGATGACTTGTGTTCGAGATGGCATGGGGGCCACTATTAAACCGATTTCAGCTGTTTTCACAGAGGGAAGACGTCGGGATGGTTGGCGCACCATGGCTTTTTCAGATGCCCACATGAAGCGTCCAAATTTTCTCTATTCGGTAGATCCCGAACGAATGTCACCTGCTACTGCTGCTGTACGCGCAGAGCTACGCAATACTGTGAAGCAATTAGTCGAGCAAAATGAATGGGAAGGGGTAGACCTGCTTTAGGCAGTTTGAATTGCAATATTCAAGTAATTTGTTATATCTTTAGGGAAAACCATCATTTGACATCGCGGATAGCGATTACTAATATGCAACTGCGCCCTTGAGAAGTCTTGGGTCGCATTACCCTAAAGAGCGACATCTGTGCCGCTCGCGTGGGGAGGTCTAAATTCTCACCTCCGTCCACGCACCCGACCGAGAGCCTCTCGTGCGCTTGGTCAAGCCCGACTAGGTTTATCCAGTCGGGCTTTTTAGTTAGATAGGCTCCAATAGCGTGATTCAAGCATTCAATTCATTGCCTTCATACATTTATGGGTACGCCACTTAAACTCATTTAGTTTCTTAGCCAATCATTAAAAGATCTGCATGACCATAAGAAGTTATTTATTCGTCCCTGCCACTCGCCTAGAGCGCATTGCCAAAGCTGCTGCTAGTGGTGCTGGTGCTGTCATTGTCGACTTGGAAGACGCCGTTGCAGCCCAAGACAAAGTTGCAGCCCGCCAAGCATTGCAGCAATGGCTTGAGGGTGAAAATGCAGTGCCTGTCTACGTGCGTATCAACGCCAGCGACACACCTTGGTACGCTGAAGACATTGAACTTTGCCATGCAGATCCCGTGTTGGGTGTAGTAGTCCCCAAAGCTGAAGATGAAACTCAACTCAGTTTGATCCATCAGCAATTACCAAACAAAATCCTCCTTCCTTTGATTGAGACTGCTTTAGGTTTTCACCAAGCTCTGTCCGTAGCCAAGGTGAAAGGGGTTTTAAGGCTTCTTTTTGGTTCCATAGATTTCAAAAAGGACTTGGGTATTTCCGGAGAGGATGAGGCCTTGCGCTATTTCCGCTCTCACCTTGTATTGACCTCTCGCTTGGCGGGACTAGAAGCACCTGTGGACGGTGTGACCACCGCCATTGAAGACATGTCCTTGGTGAGAGAAGATGCCAATCGTGCGGCATCGTTGGGGTTTGGGGGCAAGCTCTGCATTCACCCCAAACAAATCGAGTCAGTTGAAAATGCTTTTCGCCCAAGTGCCTCTGACATTGAATGGGCTAAACGTGTTTTGAAAGCAGCCGCTGAAAGCCAAGGCGCAGCAGTAGCGCTTGATGGCCAAATGATTGACAAGCCAGTGATAGAGCGCGCGCAATCCGTTCTTGCACGCGCAGCGGTTTAAATCAATTGACGGCTTAAACGGTGCGTGCGCCGTCCACTGGAAACTCAACGCCGCTAATAAACTCGGCGGCATCGGTAGCCAAGAAGTGCGCCACTGCTGCCACATCGGACGGACGTGAAAACCTTCCTAAGGGAATGGTGGCAATGAACTTAGCGCGGTTCTCTGGCGTGTCGGGTTGGCCCATGAACTGTTGCAACATGCCTGTCTCGCCAATCACAGGGCAAATAGCGTTAACTCGAATGCCATGGCTACCTAGTTCAACAGCCATAGACTTACTCAACAAATTGACTGCGCCTTTGGATCCGTTGTACCAAGTCAGACCTGGGCGAGGGCGAATGCCTGCAGTCGAGCCTACATTCAATATCACGCCTTTCCCTCGTTTGATCATGTGTGGCACCACAGCTTGGGCCATGTAGTAAATGGACTTGACGTTGACCGCAAACATCTTGTCAAACACACTTTCTTCAACTGTCAACATAGACTGATTGTTATGCGTCATGCCAGCGTTGTTTACCACTATGTCAGGCACCCCGAATCGATCGATACAAGTATTGACAGTTGCATCAATGTGCGCTTTGTTCGATACATCACACGTCACAAAATGCGCTGCGGAACCTAATTTCTCAGCCAATGCTTTGCCGGCTTCTACAGAAATATCGGCCAAGATCACCTTGGCACCTTCTTGCACATAAAGCGACGCAATGGCTGCGCCAAACCCTGCTGCCGCACCTGTGACGATGGCTACTTTTCCATTGAGTGTTGTCATCTGATTTCTTTCAATCTGTATTAACCGTGGTAGTGAACTAATGTCTTGCAAGAACTGAGTTCTTCAAGCGCCAACAAGCCTTTTTCACGGCCATGGCCACTTCGTTTAGTGCCTCCAAATGGCAATTCCACACCACCTCCAGCACCATAGCAGTTCATAAATACTTGGCCAGCTTGAACAGACTTGGCCACGCGTTGCAGTCGGCCTGCGTTTTCTGTCCATACCGCTGCTAACAAACCGTAGCTTGTCCCATTGGCCAAAGCAATCGCATCTGCCTCGTCTTCAAAAGGCATTGCCGACAACACGGGACCAAAAACTTCTTCGCAAGCCAGGGCGTGGTTACGGGGGACGGGTCCAAAGAAAGTGGGTTTGACAAAGTACCCAGAAGCACTCACACCCGGCGCAAGCGTACCTTCTGCTAACACTGGCACACCACTATCACGCGCTTGGTTGATGTAACGGTTCACGCGGGCAAGTTGAGCGGGGTTCATCACTGGGCCGCATTCATGGTCCATCTCAGGGGTTCCCACTTTCACTTTTGAAAAGGCCTCTGCTACTTTGGCTACAAAGCTATCAAAAATTGAGCGTTGCACCAATAAACGGCTACCCGCTGTGCAGGTTTGGCCTGCATTTTGAACAATGGCGCGAACAATGATGGGTACTGCGCGTTCAACGTCAACATCATCAAACACAATTTGTGGTGATTTGCCACCTAATTCCAACACGCATTTCACGGCGTTTTTAGCGGCCGCTTGTTGTACCAAGGTGCCCACTTCATTGGAGCCTGTGAAGGAGATGAAATTGATATCAGGGTGTTCAGCCAATGCCGCACCTGCTTCTTCTCCTAAACCAGTCACTACATTCAAAACCCCAGGAGGCAAGCCAGCCTCTAGTGCCAACTCTGCCACGCGCAAAGCAGACAGGCTGGTATCCTCTGCTGGCTTTAAAACGGTGGCGTTACCCACTGCCAATGCGGGTGCCACAGTGCGACCGAGCATCTGTGCTGGATAGTTCCAGGGAATGATGTGCGCAGTCACGCCCAAAGGCTCACGAATCAGACTGACCTGATGGCCATTGACAAAGGGAATGACTTCACCATGAATTTTGTCAGCAGCAGTACCGTAGAACTCAAAATAACGCGCCAATACTTTGATGTCATTACGAGCAGTCGTGATGGGTTTGCCTGTGTCACGCGCCTCGAGTTGTGCTAGCTCTTCCTCATGCTCTGTAATCTTGTGCGATATCTTGACTAACACGCGGCCTTTGTCCGTTAAGCTCATCGTGCCCCAAGGACCAGACAAGGCAGCACGGGCGGCCTTCACAGCAAGGTCGATTTCGTGGGCGCCACCGCGAGAAATTTCATCAAATGACTGTCCATCGCTGGGATTAATGACGGGCAAACTACGGCCGTCTTTTGCATGGATCCACTGACCCCCGATCAACATTTTGTGCATAACATTCCTTAGATCTATAAGTTTGTAGGCACTTTAAGTAATGTTGGCATTTTTGTGAATTGGAAAGTGATCAACAGCGCGTTGCAAGTAATGCAAGCCAAAATACAGCGAAGCGATAAAATTTATTACATATGCTCCCAGACATAGACTCCCTGGCCCTTTTTGTAAAAGCGGCTGAAATGCGCAACCTCACGCGGGCTGCCGAGGCTTGTCATATCACGGTGCCAGCGGCAAGTAGGCGGCTGGCATTGCTTGAGCATCAATTTAAATCGCAACTATTCGAGCGCCACTCACGCGGTTTACAACTCACACCGGCTGGCGAGCATTTGCTAAAACACTCACGCGAAGTCATTGCCACTGTGCAACATATGCGTGCTGAGATGACAAATTACGCAATGGGTCGTAATTCTGTTTTACGTGTACTAGGCAACACCTCAGCAATGGCCCAATTTTTACCCTCTGATATGGCGGTTTTTCAGGCCAATCACGAAAACGTTCGCATCATGCTCGAAGAGTCGTGGAGTGACGAGGTGGTGCGACGCGTCAGAACCGGTGAAGCTGATTTAGGTGTCGTGGTGGATGGCTGTGATGTCCAGGGGCTTTGGACGCAGCCTTACAGAAGTGACCAACTAGCAGCGGTTCTCAAGGCTGACGACAAGTTAAATGTCAAACTTGTTGAGTTCGAAGAATTGTTAGACAGAGATTTGGTTGGTTTAGAGGCGGGTAGCACATTAACCAAATTACTCACTGAAAAAGCTGCCCAACACATGCATCCCATGGCATTGCGCGTGCAAGTCAGAAGTTTTGAGGCAGTTTGCCGAGCAGTTCAAGCCGAGCTTGGTATTGGGATTTTGCCCATGGCAGCTGCTCGTAGCTTTGCAACCTCTATGAAACTCAAAGTCATTCCACTTGCAGACAAGTGGGCACTTCGAAAAATGATGATCTGTGTGCGTAGCCAACCTGCTTCACAAACACCATTAGGCCAGCTAGTCACACATTTGCAAGCAGTTGCCGCTGATGACAAAGCGGCCATCCTCTAAGGCGAGCAAGGTTTAAGCTGAGCAAGCTTTGAGGCGAGCAAGCTCAGGTAATACGTGGCATCGTTTGCGAAATGGACTCGCGTTTACGCATGGCCTCTGACAAAGCCTTGAGAGCTGGCGTCTGCGGCAACCAACTCTGATCTGCGTAACGCATTTGCTGATAGTCATATAAAACCACAGCGCAAATGATGTCAAGCGTTGGGGCAACATCACTCGGATAGTTGCCATTAAAGCTCTTAGCAAATTCTTCCAAGCGTTGCTGCGTTTCAATCATGGTGCGTCGACGGCGCAGGCCCACTGGTGTTTCATCGAACAAGGTAGGTGCAGTCACTTTGCGCGTGATGATGGTGGCTGTTGACGCTTCAATGCCTCCTACGGCAACACCTGCGCGCGAGAGGATTCCTGCGGCAGTAGCAGAGGTGCCAAGTAAGCTAGGCCACTTGGGAGCAGGGTAGGTGGCTTCTAGCCATTGCACTATCAAAAGACTCTCGGTAAGCGGTGTGCCATCGTCTAGCACAAGGCTAGGCACACGAGTCGCAGCATTGGCTTGGCGCAAGCGTGAATCATCTGCCCATGGGTCTACGATGGTGGGTTCGACGTTCAAGCCTTTTTCTATCATTGCAATACGCGCAATGCGAACAAAGGGTGAGGTGGTGTTGGCTAGAAGTTGCATCAAGAATCCTGCGGCTGTTTAAGAAATGATACCCAGTTGTTTTTGCATGCTCAAGTTATCCAGCAAAGCCCAGTGAGCGACCAGCACACCATCTTGTATTTGGAACAAGTCCATCACATCAATGTCAATTTTGCGTTGTGTAGGGGGTAAATCGCCAAATTGACCAGTATGCGTCGCTTGCACTTTCAAACGAACCAAGACTTTATCGCCTTCGGCTACAAAATCAAAAAAAGGTAACTTCATGTCAGGAAATGCAGGCATCAGTGCATCGTGAAGTTGGGCGACACCCTCAGGGCCCTTTACTTGAAAAGGCAGTCCAGGATCATTGCGAATGAAATCGGGAGCAATATGCTTGGCCATCCAAGCGGTATCGCGTGCTAAAAACGCTTTGAAATAATCTCTGCAAGTTTGCTTGTTTTGTTCTTGAATTGACATGGGATCTCCTAATGTTGGTTGAAGTTAAAAGAATTGGATTGACATTAAGCAGCTACCAGCGTGTAGCCAAGTCGGGGGAAATGAATGTGCAAATCGCCTGCAGCATCATCGTGTCTGTGAATCACAATATTGAAAGCATCTGAGGCAACTAAGGTGCCCACCACTGGAACGCGTGCGTTGTCTTCGGGCGTGACACTCACTTTGGCGCCAACTGCAATACCTTCAGAACTATTAGATGGCTTGATGTGTGTGACAGCTTGAGGTTTCGAAGACTTCGCAACTTCAAAAGCCTCTTCTGATGTCATAGTGGTAGAAGTCCCATGCCCCAAAGCTGTAATGCTGTCATACCAAGGCGTGATGGGGCCAAGATGGAGCAAAGCATCGACTTCAGGCGGGCAGTTCTTGCGTAGCAAGTAAATGGTTTGCCAACAAGCCAGATCAGCAGCACTCAATTGGTCGCCCAAAATGTACTTGTGGGTGTTGAGAGTTTGCGCGAGCCAAGCAATTTGTCCACGAACAAATTGAACATGCTCTTGAAACTGCGGCGCCATTGCTTCTTTTGAGATATCAATACCCAAATAACCTTCTTTACGATCTTTCAAGAACTCAGGTGGAATGTGCTCACCAATGAAATGAACCAATACGCCAATGGTGGGCACCCACATTTGACGTTCCCACGCAAAGCCAAGGCCTCGGGCTAATCCTTCTTTACCTGCAGGAAAGAGACTAGGAGTTGGCTTGATACGCTCTAGTGCACCTAAGATGGCATGGGTGTCGCAATAAATATCTGCTCCAACTTGCAGCACAGGTGCACGACGGTATCCACCTGTTAAAGGGGTAAGCAATGGGCGAGGCGGCAGTCCAGGAATATCAACAGACTTCCAAGCCAGTTGCTTGAAACCCAGTGCAGTCCGAATTTTTTCGGAGAATGTTGAGAACTCGTAGTGGTGAAGAATGGGGGTGTTCATATGGTTCACTTTCTAAGTTAGGGTTAGTACATGATGTGGCCACCATCGACCACAATGGTTTGTCCAGAAACAAAAGACGACAAATCCGATAACAAATACATCGCAGTTCCCACCAAATCGTTGGGACGCTGCTCACGAGAAATAGCGCGAGCTTTCAAAAAGCTTTGTTGCCATTCAATCGGGCGGTTTTTAGTTGCATCGGTGATCACAAAGCCTGGCGCAATGACATTGACACGAACGCCCGCGCTGCCACACTCTTTTGCCAAGCCTTTGGTCATCGACAGCACTGCACCTTTGGTGGCCACGTAATGCAGATAACCAGGTTGACCAGCTACAGCCACAACCGAAGAAATATTGACGATAGAGCCTGAATTTTGAGAGCGCATGGCAGGCATCACCGCTTTACAGCATTGCCAAACCCCGCGCACATTGACCTGAAAAATACGCTCCCATACATCTGGATCGATTTCCTCAAAAGGTGTGAGCTTTACTTCGCGAAAGTAGGCGGCGTTGTTCACCAAGCCATCAATACGTCCATAGGCTTTCAATGCGGCATCGGCCATGGCACTTAGCGACTCTTGGTTGGAAACATCAACTTCAACGCCAATGGCTTGACCGCCGGCTTTTTTGATGGCATCCACCGTCTCTTGTGAAGAGTTCATGTCGGCGACCACTAAGTTGGCGCCTTGGGCAGCACAGCTCAAGGCAAAAGCTTGGCCAATCCCAGTAGCGCCGCCCGTCACGATGATGGTTTTTTGTTCAAGCAAATTTTGAGTGCTCATGTATTTTTCTCCGTTCTAAAAATTGTTTGATGCGATAGAGGGCGTTGTGGTTCAACAAACCACCAGGACGCCAGCGCAAGAAGATGGCAACCAAGCCACCAAAAATCACCATGCGCCATCCTTCAAAAATTCGCGTTGCTTCCAAAAGTCCCAAGTCAAAAGCCGCGCCCAGTAAAGGGCCTAGTGGAGTGGCAAGACCGCCCAACATCGCATAACCGACCGCATGAATCCCCAACATCACGTCAAATACAGCAGGTTCAATAAACGTTGCCTGGTGTGCATACAAGGCACCTGCAAGTGCGCCAATGGCTCCTGCAAATGTTTGTGTCAGGGTCTGTAAAAGGTGAACTGACTCACCATGGTTTTTGGCTAATTCAATGTCAAAGCCAATCGATTGAATGGACAGACCTAGCTTGGTCTGACTTATTTTCAAAATCAATGCGATTGCAGCCAATAAAAGACCAGCGCTCAAAATGAGAAAAATTTGTGATCCCATTTGGTTTTCGTATAACCAGCGAATTTCGCGAAAACCATGAATACCATCAGGACCCACTTCAAAGCCTTGTGGGTGAGGCATGCGCCAAGTCCATGCAGATAAGCCAAGTCTTACTAGTTCAGCTGTGGCCAGAGTTGCCAAGGCGTATTGCAAACCACTCAAGGGTTGGAGCAGGCGAGAAACAATTGCAGAAAAAATTGCACCGCACAAACCTGCAACCAACAAGGCTTGAAACAACGAGCCTTGCAACATCACCGTGACGCTGGCTGCCGCGTAAGCTCCAACACCAAAGTAAGCCTGCTGACCCAAAGAGATACGACCCGATTGCAGCACTAGCCAGGTAGACAAACCCATTAGGGACAAGATGATCCATTGAATATAAAAACCGACTCCAGGGTCAGTGATGCACAGCGCGTTGTTCATGCAAACCCCTTTTGGCCAGAAAGGCTCTCAGGAGCCTGCCAACGTGCATGAAACAACAAGGCTAAGAGCAACAGTCCCCAAGTTGTGGCGTCACGTCCTATCGGTCCCCAAACGCTTTGCGCATAAGACTCTGTAACGGCCAACAACACGGCACCACCCAATACACCGCGAATAGATCCCAAGCCACCCAATAGGGCACATGTCAGGCCCTTGAGCAACACCCACATCCCAAACATAGGGGTCACTTGTCCGTCCATTGACAGCACTGCACAACTCGCAACGCCGCATAAGGCGCACGACAATGCTGAACCCATATAGCGAAGTCGCACCACATTCAGACCACTGATATGTGCAGCAGCTTGGCTTGATGACAAGGCTCGCAGCCCCAAACCTGCTTGTGATTTTCTGAGCCAAATTGCAACGCTTGCAATCAAACCTGCAGAGAAAATGAAAACCCCAAGTCGGTCAGGCCGCAAAAGAATCTCACCCCATGCCAGGTTAGTCGTAGATGACAGATCTGGAAACGGATGCAGATGGTTGGGTTGAAAATTAACGGCTAGTTGCTCCAATTGCATCCACAGCGCAAAACTGGCAGCCAACACGCTCGCTTCTCGTACATCCAATGCAGAGAGCACGCTGTTTTGTCGGCTCATCGCTAACAAACTTTTATCCGTGGTGTCGAAACAAACCCACTCCACATAGAAACCGACTAACACCGTGGTTGCGATGACGGCTAGCCAAACTCCCCAAGCTGGCACTCCCCATCGAATATGGAGCCAAGAGCCAACGTATGCGGCCAATAGCGCTGTTGCACCAAAAGCCAGGTTGATCCTGCGCAGCACACCAAAACTCAGAGTCAAGCCCAAGCCAATCAAGGCATAAGGCCCTGCCTCTAATAGACCTTCCAGCGTTCGTTGCAGGAGCTCTGTCATGACAGCAGGCTTGCAATAAATTAGGCCGTTGCGCTATGACCAGCCAAGTAAGCACGCTTGACCAAGTCGTCTTCGGCTAATTGGTCTGGTGTGCCAGAGAAGGTCACTCGGCCTTGTTGCAACAGATAAAAATGTTGCGCCACTTTCATCGCCATGTGAACGTTTTGCTCCACCAAGAAGATACTGGTGCCTTCATGATGGAGCTTTTGGATGATTCCAAAAATCTCAGCCACCACCTTAGGAGCCAAACCAACCGATGGCTCGTCCATCATCAAGAGTCGAGGTCTTGACATCAAGGCGCGCCCTAGTGCCAACATTTGCTGTTCACCGCCTGATAAGGTGCCTGCTAGTTGGTCAATGCGTTCATGTAGTCTAGGAAAACGATTGAGCTGCTGTTCAATGTCATTGGACACACTTGCTCGATCTTTACGCAAGAAGGCGCCGGCCATGAGGTTTTCGCGAACGGTTAACGCAGGGAAAACCAAGCGGTTTTCCGGCACCAAGGCTAAGCCCCTTTGCACAATTTCGGAAGGCGATAAGCCAATCAGGTTTTGACCTTCGAATTTAATGCTGCCTTGCGTGGGCTTCAAAATGCCAGCTAAGCACATCATCATGGTGGTTTTGCCAGCACCATTGGGGCCTAATAAACAAGTGACTTCATTTGGCTTGGCTTGCAAACTCACTTTACGTAAAGCTTCAATCTTTCCGTAGCTGCAAGCGATCTCTTCGATTTCAAGCATATTTGTCTCCTTAGGCTTGCAAGGCGGCTTGCATGAATGCATCGTCGCTATCAGAACCCAAGTAGGCAGCCTGGACTTGTGGGTCTTGTTGTACTTCTTCTGGTTTGCCTTGCGCGATCTTGCGACCAAAGTTCAAAACAACGACACGATCGCAAACACCCATCACTAACTCCATGTGGTGTTCAATGAGCAAAATTGTTTTACCGTTATCGCGCAGTTTTCTGATGCGTTGATCGAGGTCATCAATTTCTTCTGCGTTCATTCCAGCGGCTGGTTCATCTAAAAGCAAAAGTGGTGCACCAGAAATAGCGGCGCGCGCAAGTTCCAATCTGCGCTGTTCGCCAAAGGCCAAATTCGCAGCCAATTGGTCGCGCTTGTGTTGCAAGCCGCAAAATTCCAAATACGATTCTGTTTCCAATTTGCCCTGTGCAGCAGTAGAGAACCAACGTTCTTTCAACCCAGCCCATCCTGTCTCTCGTACCACGCGGGCAGCCCAAAGGTTTTGCCAGACACTGAGTTGGCCAAACAGACGGATATTTTGAAAAGTGCGTGCAATACCTAAATTGGCACGCTCGTGTGGAGGCAAGTGTTGGATCTCTTGACCTTCATAAATCACGCGCCCTGTAGTGGGTGAATACAAGCCAGCAATCAAATTCACTGTCGTGCTCTTGCCAGAGCCATTGGGGCCAATGAGACCTAAGATCTCACCGCGGTGAACTTCAACGTCGATACCGTCAACAGCCTTGATTCCACCAAAATGACGAGCAAGGTTTTCCAGTTTAAGCATGGTGCGCTCCTGGTTTTTTATCCAAAACAGAATCAGACTTTCGTGAATTGAACAATGGCAAACGCAGCGGTGCAGATAGCAATCCAGTAGGGCGAATCAACATGATCGCGAGGATCATGGCGCCAAACAACAGACTGCGCCAGTCGCCTAAAAAGCGCAGGCCTTCAATCAATACACCTTGAATAAAGACAACAGCCACCAAGGTGCCCAATAAGCTTTTCAAACCGCCAATGATGGGATAAGCAATAGCAAAGGTAGCCAGCAAAATCGAGAAATTGCCGTGTTCAATGTGCGTGGTGTTGTGGCTAAAAATGCCACCTGCTAATCCTGCAATGGCTCCACCAATACCAAAGGCGGAAACCTTGGCCGCGGTTAAATTGATGCCAGCACTTTGGGCGGCTACTTCGTCTTCACCAACAGCACGCCAGAGTGTGCCGATGCGAGATTGGTCCAATAACCAAAGTGCCAGCATGACCGCAGCCACCAAGCTCCAAATGAGCGCCAAAATTTCAAGACCACTCCATGCGTTAGCCGGAAAGTAACGAATACCTCCAAAACCAAGCCCACCATCAGGCCCTACAGGACCGTTTGGGGTTTGCACTTGCCACTTGAGGTTGAAAAACACCAAGCGCACAATTTCTGCAAATGCAGTGGTGGCAACGACCAGCATCAATCCCTTAACGCGCAGTGCTGGAAAACCGATGGCAACCGCGATCACGCTGGCCATCAAGGTGGCAGTAAGCAGTGATAGGCCAAGAGGCCATCCAGCCATGGCAGTCAGCATTCCAGCCACGTAGGCACCGATTGCAAAAAAACCACCTTGCGCCAAGCTCACCTGACCTGTGTGAAGAATGCACCATGCGGACAAACCTAAAAGGGTATGAACGCCAATTACTTGAAGAAGACCAATATAGAAATCCATGTCGCGCCCCTTATCCGTCGCGACTACCAGGCGCTGCAAACAAGCCATTGGGTCGGAACACCAAAAATACAAATAGCAAGAGCATCACATAGATGTCACGTTCACTCACACCACGAACGAATTGAAAAAGGCTCTCTGCACCACCAACAATCAGACCAGCCAAAATAGCGCCCGGAATACTGCCTAAACCACCAATCACTGTCACCACCAAACCTTTTACGGTCAAGGGCAAAGTAAGTAGAGGAGAGAGCACCCCGATCGCTGCGCCAGTCATGGCACCAGCAGTGCCACCTAACAAACCAGCGATGACAAAGGTTGAGGCATTGGTTTGGTCCACACTCATACCGCAGATTTGCGCAGCTATTGGTTGTTGCGCCACTGCACGAGTGGCTAATCCCAGCTTTGTTTTCTCTAACATGTACTTCAAACCCACCATCACCGCGCAGCCAAGCAAGAACACAAACAGCAAGTCGCCACGCAAAATGAACGGACCGAGGTCAATAACGACATCTGCAAAAGCTGCAGGGTAGTTTTGAGGCATGCCAGCTGTGGCGTGAACAATGCTTTCTTCCAGTACCAGCAACATACCCACCGTAGACATCAGCGTCGCCAGAGCTTGATTCAACGGCAAAAACTTGAAGCACACAAAGTAAACCAGTGCACCTAAAACGCCACCACAAACCGCCGCCATTAAGTAAACAATGGGGCTAGGAGCGACGCTCACAATGAGCAAGCTGAGGTAAGCGGCACCCACAGAAGCCGCAGCGTAAGAAAGATTGATCTTGTGCATCACGCCAAAGATCAGTGTGAAGCCGATGCCTATGAGTGCATAAGTTGCACCGAACATCACACCGTCCATAACCGATTGCACTAGATCGAGAAAATCGATCCAGGCCATCCGATACTCCTAGAGTGGTTAATTAGGCTTGTGAGCAACTGTCCATTCACCTTTTTTGGCTTGAACGAACAAGAATGGCTTGATGGCCTCACGATCATCGGTTCTGCCGACTTTGCCCAAAAGACCAGAGCTTTCTTTCATATTGGCTAGAGCATCACGCATCTTTTGACGGTCGGCTTTAATGGTCTCAGGCTTAGCCATGATCTTGGCTTTTTCAATCAGATCTTTCAGTGTGAAGATGTTTTCCCAAGCAGCTGCGTTGTGCAGGTCCATGCTGACACCAGCAGCTTGCAGTGTTTGCGCTGCTTTGCGAGCATCTTCTGTCACGGGTGCAAAGCTGGTGGGGATGACAATACCTTCAGCTTGCGCTGCGCAACCTTGCAAAGTTTCAATGCTTGATGAGCTGGTTAAACCAATCATCATCTTAGGCTTTACACCTTGGCGCTGCATCTCTTTAAGAGCGCCACAAGTTGTAAATGGATGCGCTGAAATCATGACCAAGTCAGCTTCGCCGCGGCGCATTTCACGAATCTGATTTGAAAATGTGGTGTCTGCAAGCAACCATTCGCTTTGGCCTTTCACCTCAAAACCAGCTTTCGTGGCGAGGTCCTTCATCACATTAAAAGTGGCATTGCTATGCGCAAAGTCTTTTTCAACGCCGCCCCAAATTGTTTTCACATCAGGTCTAGTGGCTTTGATCCAGTCAAACAAGCTTTTGTACATATTTGCTTCGCTTGGAACATTGCGGAATGACCACTGCGACATGGAAGCCAAGCCACCTTTAGCAGCGACGTCCGTAAAAATCGGGAATTGAAGCCCTGTATCGCTGGCATCGCCAACTTTCTTTTGCAAAATTCCAAAGACAGGTTCAGCAACGTTGCTGCATGTTGGGCCGACTGCAATGAATGAGTCAGGTTGTGCAGCAATACGGCGTAAAGCATTGATACCTTCCTCAGCGGTGCAACGGTCATCTAAATATTCAAGTACCAACTTGCCTTTGGCGCCGTCACCCAAGGTCACACCGCCAGCTTTGTTGATTTGATCAGCGGCCGCTTTCATAGCAGCCTCACTGTTTAGACCGAAAATCCTGACAACGCCAGACTTGGCGCCAAAGCCGTAAATTTTTACTTCTCTCTCTTGCGACATGGCGCTGAGGGGCAAAAGGGCCGCGACTAAGGGAGCTAAAACGAATGCGTATTTGCGAAACGATGACATATCCATCTCCTATGGTTGATTGGTAGGCGTACTGTGATGTCAGAATGGATAAATGACAATTTCAAAAGCATTTACGCAGTGTTGCAACAGATGCAACGTCTGTGTTGCGCCACCTGCAATGCAGAATTTAGATATTTGTAATTCCTATCTCTGCCGCAACTATTCACAATCATTGCTCATGGAGAAAAGTATTTATGAATAGTAAGCAGCCGCGCCCACCCTTGGAAACTACCTCCGTAAAGCCGCTTGACGGAATCTTGGTCATTGCTCTTGAGCAAGCTGTTGCTGCACCTTATTGCAGCAGCAGACTCGCAGATGCGGGCGCCAGAGTTATCAAGATTGAAAGGCCTGAAGGCGACTTTGCAAGAGGATATGACAAGACCGTGCACGGAGAGTCGTCTTATTGGGTTTGGATTAACAGAGGCAAAGAGTCAATTTCTCTGAATTTAAAAAATGAATCTGACCTCTCGCTCATGAAGTCCATGATTTCTGAAGCGGACGTCCTGATACAAAACTTGGCACCTGGTGCAACCGAGAGGCTTGGATTAGGTTCAGAGAGTCTTAGAAAAGAATTTCCAAAACTCATTACTTGCGATATCAGCGGATATGGCGACGGTGGGCAATTCTTTGGGTTGAAGGCATACGACTTACTCGTTCAAGCAGAGAGTGGTTTAGTGGCCGTCAGCGGCGCACCTGGAGAGTGGGGCCGTATTGGTGTTTCAGTTTGTGACATCACCGCCGGTATGAATGCCCTGATCGGTATTCAACAAGCCCTTATCTATCGCAGTAAAACTGGTATTGGTACGGGCGTGAAGGTGTCGCTATTTGGTTCAGCGGCTGAACTCATGAGCGTGCCTTACCTGCAAGCCCGTTACGGTGGCAAGGCGCCAGAACGTGTTGGTTTGAAACATCCCTCCATCGCGCCCTATGGTGCATTCACCTGCGCAGATGGCAGAGAGATTGTGATTTCAATTCAAAACGAACGTGAATGGACAGATTTTTGTCGCATCGTTCTCAAGCGTCCTGATCTCTTGGACGATCACCGCTGTCAGGGAAATGCTGCCCGGGTGCAACACAGAGATTTTGTGGATGGAACAGTCTCAGAAATATTTGATTCAGTCCCAAGCGGTGAAATGATTGACAGGCTCACCGAAGCGCAGACCGCGTTTGGTCAGATTAATTCTGTTTACGACTTGATTAGCCACCCACAGTTACAGACAAAGCCCATGAATGTTCAGGGCCGGGAAATTCAAATCCCAGCAGCCCCTTGGGCTACCGCATGGGACGCCGATCATTACAACGAAGCGCCTTCGCTCAATGCAAATGGATCAGAAATCAGAGAAGAGTTCTCTGATTTCCAAGGTCAAGACGCTAGCGTCAAACACGTTTCCCAGCAGAATTGACTTGAAGAACGCCAGCAAAGAAGGCTGACAACTCTTCAAATCCATCCAGGGGTAGCACATGAGACACATACTGGTCGGGGCGAACCACGATCATGCAACCCTTCTCTCGGTTGATCCCACGCATGTCAAAAATATCACCCAAACCTTTGTGGTCTACACAAAACACTTTTTCGTGATCTTGCAAACCAAGTTTGCCAGTCTTGGGCTTGAGTAGCGAAGGCATGTTTTCATAGGCAACTTGATCGAATGTCTGTTGAAAAACAGCACGAAAATCAATCACTGCATCAATGTCTTCACCCTTTGGCGTGAATTGCACGACTGGTGAATTTGTATTGGTTTCTAACCAGTCGGCTAATTGGTGAATCTTAGAACCAGGATTAGATGTATCTGATTTACCTGCGAAGGCATAGATGCGCCAGCGTGCATCGGCTTCTGCAACATGACCTAAGTGCATTTGCTTGGCGTCAGACACCCTCACCACGGGTGCGGAGTGAAAACGACGTCCAATCTCTTCGCCAGCGGCTAGTGCTTGGTGTGCGCTAGCAGCAAACAAATACGATGCGTCGTACTTAACAGCTGTACCACCTGTGAACTCCAAGTTTTCTTTGAACTGACGGATGATGCGGGGCTCTTGTGTGCCATCGCGCTCAGCCTGCGTCGTAGGTGCCGACATGATGCGTGACCATTTGTGGTCAGTCTCTACTAGGCGTTTAGCTTCCGTCAGACGCTCTTTTGAATAGCTACGCAATAAGCGCGGATTTGCACGACCCTTTAATACGTGCACTAGCTTCCATCCCAAGTTGAACGTGTCTTGCATCGACACATTCATACCTTGACCGGCTTTGGGTGAATGGGTATGGCAGGCATCACCAGCAGTAAACACACGCGGGTTTCTGTCTTCACCTTCAGCAACATCGTCAAATCTGTCGGTGATGCTGTGACCAATATCGTAGATAGACCACCACACCACTTCTTTCACATCGATAGAGTAGGGCTTGATGATGCGGTTTGCTGCAGCAATCATGTCATCTTGTGTGAGTTTGCGCTGCGACGCTTTTTCATCCGGACGCAGTTTGTCGAGTTCGACATACATGCGAAAAATATAGCCACCCTCTCGTGGCAAGAGCAATACATTGCCTTCATTGGCCGATGAGATCAAACACTTTTGCCGCACATCCGGAAAATCGGTGTTGGCCAAAATGTCCATGACCCCCCAGGCTTGGTGGGCAGCGTCGCCGTGTAGCTCTCCGCCAATGGCTTTGCGCACCTTAGAGTGGGCGCCGTCGCAACCCACCACGTAATTGGCTCTGATCGTGCGAGTCGCCCACCAATTGATACCACTGGCATCTTTTAGCGTGACCGTCACGGGATGGTCGTCGGTTGTGTGGTCAATGCTGAGATCGACCACTTCCCATCCGTAATCAGGTTCGAGTCGCGATGGCGAGTTTTTCATGAACTCGATAAAAAGCTCGTGTAACCTGGCTTGATTAATCAAGATGTGTGGCATTTCAGAACTGTCATCAGCCACGTCTTGCACCCTGCCAACCCGTTTGATGTGCTGGGGATTTTGGGGATCTGGCATCCAAAAAGCCGTTTGATTGACCCAGTAGGTTTCACGCTTGACCTTGTCGGCAAAGCCAAATGCTTGGAACATTTCCATCGTGCGCGTGTTGATGCCGTCGGCCTTTCCCTTGATGATGTTCGAGGGCATGCGCTCGATGATCATCGTGTCGATTTCAGGAAATTGCGACAGTTGGGCCGCTAGGCAAAGCCCCGCTGGACCAGTGCCTGCAATTAGTACGTCGACTTTCTCGGGCAAGGGCTCGTTGGTCCCTCGGTTGCGGCGGTTGGGCGCTGCTTCTTTGATGTCTGGGCAACCGCCTCGGAATCCGTCTTTGTAAAACTGCATCTCATTTCTCCTGAAATTTGTGTATTGCCAAAATCACGTCTAGCCATAATAATAACTATACTTACTATTTTAAGTCAAGATGGTATGTATGATTACCAAAATAAACTTGGGGTAATCCCTTGGTGAGTTCAATTTTGGCAAAGGAGCCTTGAAATGTCCGTTCAAGAAATGGCAGGACACCTGATTCGTCGTCTGCACCAGCACGCGTCTCAGGTCTTTGTTGAGCGAACCCAAGCGCTTGGCTATGACCTGACCCCAGTGCAATATGCCGCCCTTGAGGCCATCTTTGAAAACCCTGGCTCCGATCAAAAATACATCGCGAAATTGATAGGCTATGACCGCGCAACGATTGGGGGAGTCATCGAGCGCCTCGAGAAGAAAGGCTGGGTCAGGCGCCTAGTTAGCGAGCAAGACCGGCGTGCCCGTGAACTGTCGTTGACTGCCAAAGGCAACAGTATTCGCATGACTCTGCAACCCATCGTAGAAGAGCTGCAAAAGGAAATTCTTCAGCCCCTAAAAGAAGCTGATCAAGAACGCTTGATCAGCCTGATCCGGCAAATAGTCTGGAGCGAAGAAGTTGCAGACAGTTGACTGCTATTTAATTTCTAGAAATACCTAGATAGGTATATCAAAAGTTGATATCAGATATTTTGTAAGCATGCTTACAAATACTTGTCTGTGCTTCAACAAGGTACATCGTTTTGTTGCTTAAAGCACACAACTGGTGGGTATGCAAATTTGCCTATTACCCCACACCAGATTATTGAAACCATTCGATTATTTTTTGAGACACGATCGCAGGTTGCTCTCTGTGTAGAAAGTGGCCAGATTTCTCAACCAACTGAAAATCGTATTCATTTTCAAAATATTGCGACTGATCTTGCATCAGTTCAGCACGCAAGTCATCCGCGCCACAAAGCGCCAAAGTGGGGACCTTGATTGGCCTATTCATCAACTGTCTTAAACCGTCGAGTTGTGGGTCCAGACCCGTCTTAGCAAACATTGCGCGGTAGTAAGCGAGTGAGGCACTCAACACGCCTGGTTGCCTGAGCGTGTCTTTCACAGACTGAATGTGTTTTGCATCTTCAAAACCCTCTGTCGTCCAGTAAGTCCAAAGATAGTCAATAAAAGCCATGTCGTTTTCCATCAAAGCTTTTTCTGGCAGTTCATTGAGTTGAAAGAACCACCAATGGAACGAGCGATGAATGTGCTTGGGAATCAACATGCTTTTGGCCGTTTCAGTTGGGTGAGGCACCGCCATCAAAACAGCACGAATAAAAAGCTCCGGATAAGCCGCCAACAAGCTATAGCCAATAATCGCGCCCCAATCTTGGCCCACCAAGTAGCAGGGTTGGTCTGGACTTAACTTTCTTACCAATGCTGCAATGTCTGCAACAAGGGCTGCTTTATCGAAGTGAGTAGGTTGTGGATGCGTAGTGGGCGCATAGCCTTTTAAAAACGGGGCTACACACCGATAGCCTTGCTTGGCTAAAGTGGGTAGCTGGTAACTCCAAGAGTGTGCGTTATCAGGGAAGCCGTGTAAAAAGAGAATCAGTGGTCCAGCGCCTTCTTCTAGTATTGCGAAGTCGATACCGTTTGCTGTTATGTGTTTCATTTTCTG
>CAYFLF010000003.1:0-31339 GCA_964343725.1 uncultured Bordetella sp. | reverse complement strand
TCCAACCAACCATTTTGTGCAGCGGCTTTGAGCATGGCGTATTCACCAGAGACTTGGTAAGCAAAAGTAGGCATTTGAAATTCGTCTTTGACTCGGCGCACCACATCGAGATAGGGCATGCCAGGTTTGACCATCACCATGTCGGCACCTTCTGCAATATCTAGCGCAACCTCGCGCAGCGCTTCATCGGTATTACCTGGGTCCATCTGATAGGTCTTTTTATCGCTCTTACCGAGGTTGGCAGCAGAACCCACTGCATCGCGAAATGGGCCGTAAAACGCACTGGCGTATTTGGCGCTGTAGGCCATGATGCGGGTATGGATGTGTCCGTTTTTTTCTAATGTCTGGCGAATAGCACCTATTCGTCCGTCCATCATGTCGCTTGGGGCCACGATGTCGACGCCTGCATGGGCTTGCGCGAGGGCTTGTTGTTGCAACACTTCCACTGTCACGTCGTTGAGGATGTAGCCAGTCTCATCGAGTAACCCGTCTTGCCCGTGGCTGGTGTAAGGGTCGAGCGCCACGTCGGTCATGATGCCCAAATTGGGAAAGTGTTTTTTAAGGGTGGACACCACATGGGGAATCAAACCTTTGGGGTTGGTTGCCTCTTTGCCATCGGGTGTTTTGAGGTGAGCGCTGATGACAGGAAAGAGCGCCATGACCGGAATGCCAAGTTGCACACATTCTTCTGCAACATGCAACAACAAATCCAAACTCACGCGGTCCACTCCGGGCATGGAGGCAACGGATTCGCGACGTTTCTCGCCTTCGAGCACAAAGACGGGGTAGATCAAATCATTGACGCTCAATGCATGTTCCCGCACCAAACGACGGGTGAAATCGTCGCGTCGAAGGCGGCGAGGGCGGCTGAGTGGATAAGGTGTCGTCATGTCGGAGTCTCTTTTGAACGGGTGGATGAACTTATAGACACAGGGCTTGATTGATGGGGACTAGGGTTGATCACAGCCATTCTCTTCGCACGATAAAGCGTTGCATCAAATCGTGCTCTGGTGTTCCAGGTTCGGCCTGGAGTTGATACGACCAACTCACCAAAGGTGGCATCGACAACAAAATAGATTCCGTGCGCCCGCCAGATTGCAAGCCAAAGTGCGTGCCACGGTCCCACACCAAGTTGAACTCCACGTAGCGCCCTCGTCGGTAGAGTTGGTGCGCACGCTCGCGTTCACCGTAGGGGGTTTGCTTGCGCCTCTCCACGATGGGCAAATAAGCTTTGAGTAGGGCATCCCCCACGCTTTGCACCATGGCGAAACTTTGCTCGCTACCAAGCTCGGAAAAATCATCAAAGAAGATGCCGCCCACACCGCGTTGTTCATTGCGGTGCTTGAGGCAGAAATAGTCGTCGCACCAGGTTTTAAAGCGCGGATACAAATGCGCTCCAAAAGGAGTCAAAGCGTCTTTGCAGGTTTGGTGGAAATGCACCGCATCTTCTTCAAACCCGTAATAAGGCGTAAGGTCCATCCCGCCACCAAACCAAGCCACGTTTTGACCATCAGATGTTTGGGCTGACAGCATGCGCACATTCATATGGACGGTGGGCACGTAAGGATTGCGCGGATGAAATACCAAAGAGACACCCATCGCCTCAAATGGAGCGCCTGAGAGTTCAGGGCGGTCATGGGTGGCAGAGGGAGGAAGTTTGGGTCCGGTCACATGAGAAAACCCACAACCTGCGCGCTCAAATACCTTGCCGTTTTCCAAAATTTGGGTGATGCCATTGCCTTGGAGCGTTTCCCCTGGAGGCTTTTCCCAAGGGTCTGACAGAAAACTGCCTCCGTCTATCTCAGCAATTGCAGTGGTAATCCGGCTTTGTAACCCCGTGAGGTAAGCCCTTACCAAGACTAAATCCATACTTCACCTGTTGTCAATTTAGGTTTACATGTGTTAATGTAGCAACAATCTAACTAATATGACACAGAATGGCTGTTTGGGCTCTAGGGCTAAACCACAATACGGCCCCGCTGGATTTAAGGGGCAGGTTTGCGTTTGCCATCGACCAAATGAGCGGGGCGCTGACAACGCTTCGCCAAGCCTTGGATGGGCAAAACGAAGCCACTATTTTGTCGACGTGTAACCGGACCGAAATTTACTGTTCGGGCTCTCATGGGCAACTTCCGCAGACCTTGCAGTGGTTGGCCCGACAAGGCGATGTCAGCACCAATGCCCTCCATGCGCACCTCTACCAACTGCATGACCAAGATGTGACGCGGCATGCGTTTCGGGTTGCCAGCGGTTTGGATTCCATGGTCTTAGGGGAGCCCCAGATCTTGGGCCAGATGAAGGACGCGGTTCGGGTGGCGTCTAGCGCTGGCGCCCTTGGCACCACCCTCAACCAATTGTTTCAGCGCTCTTTTTCGGTTGCCAAAGAGGTGCGCTCCACCACCGAAATCGGCGCCCATTCCATCAGCATGGCGGCTGCGGCTGTCAGGCTGGCTGGGCAGCTATTTGAAGATCTCAGCAAAACCAAGGTGTTGTTTGTCGGGGCTGGGGAAATGATCGAGCTGTGCGTGCAGCATTTCAGCGCCAAAAAACCACTCAGCATGACGATTGCCAATCGCACATTGGAGAAGGGCGATAGGCTCGCACAAGAAATGGGCGCCACTGTGATGCAGCTGTCTCAGTTGCCTGATCGCTTGCATGAATTTGATATTGTGGTCAGTTGCACGGCCAGCACCTTGCCCTTGATTGGCTTGGGTGCGGTAGAAAGCGCCGTCAAGCGCAGAAAAAAGAAACCAATCTTCATGTTGGATTTAGCGGTACCGCGCGATATCGAGCCAGAGGTGAAGTCTTTGAGCGACGTCTACCTCTACAACGTGGATGACCTCTCGGGCGTGGTGCAAGTCGGTCAAGCGAATCGACAGGCTGCTGTGGGCCATGCAGAGACCATCATCGAGAGAGGCGTTCAAAACTTCCACCGTTGGATGGACCAGCGATCGAGCGTTCCCTTGATTCAGCAACTCCATTCGACAGCAGATGGCTGGCGCGAGGCGGAACTCATCAAGGCCAAAAAAGCGCTGGCCAAAGGTGAAAACTTGGACGAAGTGCTCGAGACGCTATCGCGCGGACTCATCAAGAAAATGATGCATGGCACGATGACCGAACTGCACGCCGCGCAGAGCCATGAAATAGAGGGCGTACACGCCACGGTAGAAAAACTATTTCTACGAAACCGCCACTGATTTTTTAATCGTTGTGTTGCAAGGACATAGCGAGTGACACCGCTTCTTTCGCGTTGGTGCAAATGGCACCGGCTCCAAAGTCATTCGCCTGCAAATCACGAATCGTAAAAATAGGCCCGCCCAGTAACACCGCCACCCGAGGGTTGCGTGAGAAGCGTTTGATCTGGGCCACCAACATCGCTAGCTCAGTGAGCTGCTGTTCAATGCTGACAGACAAGCCCACGGTGTCAAACCATTCATTGCTAACCGCTTGCACCAACTCATTGGCAGAAGGCGATATTTCCACCACCACTTGCCAACCTTCTTTACGGAAAAACTCCGCCACGATGGTCGGACCAAGAATGTGCTCCGATCCCGGTGCAGAGGCAATCATGACCCGCTTCACATCCCCTTTTACCAAGGGCCCATCTTGGTAGGCAAAACCAATTTCATGGGCAATCGCATGCAGTCGCACCAAGCCATGCGTGACTTGTGCGAAATCCATCCCGTCTGTCTCCCACTGCACGCCTAGGTATCTAGCGGCTGGGGTAATCAATTCCAAGAAGATGTGTTCGGTATTCAAGCCCTGCGCAAGTAGGCGGTTGACAAAGTCTTGCGCTGCGTTGGAGTCGGCAGAGAGACAAAGATCGACAAAGGTTTCGATTTCTTGTTGAGAAGGCATAGCCCGAGAGGGCGGCACCAAGCTCAGGTGTGCAGCATCTACCCGTTCCGCTTTTAGAAGACGGGGGATGATCTCCGATTCAATGATGGACAAGATAGAAGACTGGCACTCAGAGGGCGTGCCTTTGTAAGTCTTGGAAAAATCGTCATTCGAAGCGGACGAATTTTTGGAAAACATAGACATCGCCATCCACGTGAATTTGGCGATAGGTGTCAGCCTATTTAGCTTTCGCAAAACAGCAGCTGGGTTCATGGGTGGGTGCTCTGTAAGCCTGATACTGGCGAAATAGCCAATACCGCCTCTCAATTTATCCACCCGTCTATCAATTAGCAAGCATAGAAACGATAAAACGGGAATACCCTAGGCTAGCCATTTTCGAATGCAGGGTAGCCGACATTGACAACCCTACAATTTGTATGTTAACTTGAGTTGACAATTTAATGTGTAAATCTAACTGAACATTTTCAAAGTTGGATTTCAAAGAATTTGTGCCCATGGGGGGCACGAATAACCTCGTGCGGTTTGAGCACGTTTTGGAGTACTACAAGGAGTCATTCCATGTCTGACCACCAGAAAGTCTGGCCTACGGGTTTAACCGAGGCCGAATCGGAGGAAGTGCATAGACAGCTCATACAGGGAACGCAAATCTTCGGCATGATTGCCGCGCTTGCGCACCTGTTGGCCTATATCTATTCCCCCTGGCTGAAGTAAGGGAAGGAGGTAAATCATGATTTACGGAAAAATGTGGTGTGTTGTCAAACCTTCGGTTGGCATACCTTTGTTCTTGTCAGCTGTGGCCGTTGGTTCGTTCAGTGTCCATCTCGCAATCGTGTCTAACACGACGTGGGTCAAGGGCTTTCTGAATGGAAAAGCACCCGCTGCAGTAACAGCACCGGCGGAAGCGCCGTCGGGGAAAAAGTAATTTTTCCCTTCGCAGGCTAGGTGAGTTTTCGCCTAGCCTGCATTTGTTTCTATGACGACCAAAACTCCCAAAATAGTGTTGCGGTGGAATGAGTTAGCGCCGAAGTTTTTGCCTTTTGCAGATGCGGCGTCTGAAGATTTACCGCTGTCGCGGTTATTGCGTCTGTCACTCTTTCAAGTCAGTGTCGGCATGGCGCTGGTTTTGCTGGTGGGCACCCTCAACCGCGTGATGATTGTTGAGTTGCATGTGCCAGCATCGATCGTCTCCATCATGGTGGCGATCCCCCTGTTGTTTGCACCGTTTCGAGCCTTGATTGGATTTCGCTCGGACAACCATCGCTCCGAATTAGGCTGGCGTCGCGTGCCCTATATGTGGATGGCGTCTATGGTGCAGTTTGGTGGCTTGGCCATCATGCCGTTTGCGCTTTTGGTATTGGCTGGAGCAGGGCAGTCGGCTTCTGCACCCCCATGGGTGGGCTTGACCGCAGCGGCACTTGCATTTCTTTTGGTGGGTGCTGGTTTGCACACCACACAAACTGTGGGTTTGGCGCTCGCCAATGACTTGGCTGCTGAGGAGTCGAGGCCCAAAGTCGTGGGCTTGATGTATGTGATGTTGCTCGTCGGGATGATCGGTAGCGCATTGGTGTTTGGCGTGGCCTTGGCAGATTTCTCCCCAGGTGCTTTGATTCAGGTCATTCAAGCCAGTGCGGTGACCACTTTGGTCCTCAATGTCATCGCCTTGTGGAAGCAAGAACCGCGTAGTCGATTACGGCGTGGCAAACCGCCAGTAGAACCCTCTTTTGTAGATGCTTGGCGCACCCTCACGCAAGACGCGCGTGCCATGCGTACCCTCGTGGCGATTGGCTTGGGCACTTTCGCCTTCAGCATGGAAGATATTTTGTTAGAGCCCTATGGCGGCGAAATTTTGCACATGAGCGTGAGTGCCACCACCTTGTTAACAGCCACGCTGTCCTTGGGTGGGTTGATTGGGTTTGCCTGGGCTTCAAAGGTGTTGAGCCAAGGGGCAGACCCCTATCGCATGTCTCGTTCGGGTGTCTTGCTGGGCGTTCCCGCCTTTATGGCGGTGATTGCTTCGGGGTATTTGGATGCAGAGTGGTTGTTTTCTTTGGGCGTCCTGGGAATTGGCTTTGGGGGCGGCTTGTTTAGCCATGGCACTTTGACGGCCAGTATGAATTTGGCTCCCAAAGATCAAAGCGGACTAGCCCTCGGCGCTTGGGGGGCGGTACAAGCTACGGCGGGAGGCATCGCCATGGCGCTGGGTGGAGTTGCGCGTGATGTGATTGATCTCATGGCGGGAACTGGGGTTGGTTATGTCAGTGTGTATGTATTGGAAGCACTCGTGCTAATCTTGACGGCATACGTTCTTTTGCCGCTGGTGCAAAAACAAGAGCCCGGTTCCGTTTTCACCCAACGGAACCATTGATTGCATTTTTCACAAGGAGATATTTATGAAGATCCATCAAATTCTGTTCATCCTCTGGTTCATCGTGGTGGGCTTTTGGTTGCTCAATTACTTCCGAGATAAGCGCAACTCAAGGCACTAATCTGGGGATTGCCCCTTCTAGGTTTTTTTCATGTCATGTCCTTACACACAGACTTCGGTCTGTGTTTTTTTTGCCCCTGTAAAACACGGTTGACAAATCCAAATGTATTGATATATTTACATTAGGTAGTGTCAACATCGATTGACGCACCCAAACCAAAAGGGTCGCGTATGAATCTTCACCAAATGGCCGAAAAAGCCTTGGCTCTTCACTTCGAAAAAGCCTTGGGGCCCTCAGCGCCACCTCGACTGATCGCCGCGATGCGGCACGCACTGTTCTCAGGCGGTGCGCGAATTCGCCCACAGCTGTGTATGGCCGTTGCACATGCCTGTGGCATGCAGGCACCCGAATTGACGCAGGCCGCAGCTGTGGCCATCGAGATGATGCATTGCGCGTCACTCGTGCACGACGACATGCCAGCCTTTGATAACGCCGATACCCGTCGTGGCCGCCCCAGCGTTCACAAGGCATATGGTGAAGCGCTGGCCCTTTTGACAGGCGACGCCCTGATCGTCATGTCTTATCAGGTGTTGCTCAATGCCGGTAAGGCCCATCCTGATCGGCTGATCGCTTTGATGCAAACCCTCTCGGACGGTGTTGGTGTCCCAGACGGTATCGTGGCTGGACAAGCTTGGGAATGCGAAACCCGCGCTGATCTCGGTCAGTATCAGCGTGCCAAAACGGGAGCCTTGTTTGTCGCTGCCACTTGTGCTGGCGCCCAATCTGCTGGCGCTGATCCTTTGCCTTGGCGCGCACTAGGAGAGTGTTTAGGTGAAGCCTATCAAGTGGCGGACGATATCCGTGACGTGGTCGGGCAAGCCGAGGAACTAGGCAAACCTACGGGCCAAGATGCGCAACACGGAAGGCCCAGTGTGGCCCACGCTCTGGGTCTCGGAGGTGCCATCTCCTACTTTGAAAACTTGATTGATCGAGCTGTGGACTCTGTGCCCCAAGTGCCAAGTGCAGAGGCATTGCGCAAAATTGTTCGCCTAGAGTCTGAGCGATTGGTACCCAGCAGCATTTGTAATACCTACAAAACAGCTGTTGACGCTTCCGCCTCGTCCTTGCAACCCTGACTCGCAGGGTATCTGTCATGCGGCACTTGGATCTCTCCCGCGCTGAATTGACCCACAGCGTGCGTACCCATTGGCGGGATGCTCTGTCGGCATGGTTGGACAAAATCCTGACCCAACCGCACATCTACCGTTGGGCCTTGTCAAACCCAATCACACGCTGGTTCACCCAATACAGAACCCGACAAGTATTCAATTTGATGGCGGGCTTTGTGCATACCCAAGTGTTGTTGGGTTGTGTGCGCCTTCGCATCTTGGAGCATGTCATGGCCTCGCCCAAGACGTTGGCTGAGTTGTCGGTATTGACGCAGGTGCACGCAGCAGGGCTGCAACGTTTGGTCCAGTCGGCAGTGACCTTGCGTTTGCTAGAACACCGCGGGCAATACCGCTTCGGATTGGGCCCATTGGGTGCGCCAATCGTCAGCCATCCGGGCATACAAGCCATGATCGAGCACAACCAGTTGCTCTACCAAGACATGGTCGACCCCGTAGCCATCTTGCAAGAGTCATGGTCTGGCGAAATGAGCCAGTACTGGCCTTATGCGCAAGAAAAACCACTGACAAATGCGCCAGACGTTGCAAGCGACCATAACGCGCAGGCGTATGCCCGATATTCAGAGTTGATGGCTGCGTCACAAACCTTTGTGATCGAGGAAATACTTTCTTTCTATCCCTTTGACGATTGCGAAAAGGTGTTGGATATCGGTGGCGGGCAAGGGCGCTTTGCGACGGAGCTGGCAAAAAACTACCCGCATTTGCGCATCACCTTGTTTGACTTACCAGACGTATGCACCGTCAGTTCCCGCATCGTGGCGCGCAATGCAATGGCAGACCGAATTCGCGTCATTCCTGGCGACTTCACCAAAGACGCATTACCCACAGGCGCAGACCTGGTGACCTTGATTCGCATTGCCCACGACCATTGCGATGAAGTCGTGTTGGCGCTTTTGAAATCGATCTACGCCAGCTTGCCTGCGGGAGGCAGTCTGCTAATTGCCGAACCCATGGCCAACGAGCCAGGCGAAAAGCCCGAGGGCGACGCGTATTTCCACTTTTACCTGTTGGCGATGGGCTCAGGCCGCTTGCGCACCCCCATGGAGTTGATGCAACTGATGCACCAAGCTGGCTTTAGCCATTTGGAGCAGATTCCAAACGCCATGCCGGTCCACGCCAAGATGCTGCTAGGCCGTAAATCTAAGTATTTGCCCTAGTAGATGGAGATTTGATGTAAATATAAATTGACACAGATCAATGTAAATTGAAAAATACATAAATGCATGCACACGCAGTCGTTTTCAAAAATCCCCAGCAATTCGCTCTTGAGCAGCTAGCCCTCCCAGAGGTAGGGGACGAGGACATACAAATTGCTGTGGAATACAGCGGAATCAGCACGGGAACCGAGCGTTTGTTATGGGACGGCAGCATGCCTCCTTTCCCAGGAATGGGGTATCCGCTGGTTCCTGGTTACGAGACGGTCGGCAGAGTGACCCAAGTAGGCAGTAAAGCCAAGCTCGAATTAGGCCAACGCGTGTTTGTGCCGGGTGCAAGTTGCTTTGAAGGTGTGCGCAGTTTGTTTGGGGCTTCTGCCTCGTGTTTGGTGACCCACCATGCGCGCGTTATGCCTGTGAGCGAATCGCTAGGTTCTCAAGCTGTTTTATTGGCGTTAGCAGCAACGGCTTACCACGCGGTCTCCATGGGGGGCAAGCGCGAAAAAATCATAGCCCCCGACTTGATCATTGGCCACGGCATCATGGGTCGTTTGTTAGCCCGCATGACAGTGGCCGCTGGCGCCCCAGCACCGACTGTGTGGGAAACACAAGCCGCAAGACGCTCTGGCGCTGAAGGCTACAGCGTGGTTCACCCTGACGACGACGATAGGCGCGATTACCAATCGATTTACGAGGTCAGTGGCGACGCCAGCATCTTGGACAAACTGATCATGCGACTCAAGCCCGCTGGCGAGATTGTTTTGGCTGGGTTTTACAAAGAAAAACTCTCTTTTGACTACGCCCCTGCCTTTATGCGCGAAGCGCAAATTCGCACCGCAGCGGAATGGAAGCGGCCCGACCTACAAGCTGTCACCGAACTGGTCAATACGGGACGGCTTTCACTAGACGGATTGATCACGCATCACGAAAAGCCCGCACAAGCCAAATCGGCTTACGAAGTGGCTTTTGGTGATGCGATGTGCCTGAAGATGGTTTTGGACTGGAGTGCCCAAGCATGACGCAACAAGCAAATGGAAATAGCCAACCGATTCAATTCGTCGAACGTCTTCGTCAAGAGGCCTCGCAGCCAGTAGATCCTGTGCACACAGGAGAGACAAGCAAAGAAACGCAAATCATTGCCATCTACGGCAAGGGTGGCATTGGCAAAAGTTTCACCTTGGCCAACCTGAGCTACATGATGGCCCAGCAAGGCAAAAAAGTTTTGTTGATTGGTTGCGACCCCAAGAGCGACACCACCAGTTTGTTATTTGGTGGCAAAGCATGCCCCACCATCATCGAGACATCTTCTCGCATGAAGTTAGCCGGCGAAGCCGTCAGCATCAGCGACGTGTGCTTTAAGCGCGATGGCGTTTTTGCAATGGAGTTAGGTGGACCTGAAGTAGGCCGAGGCTGCGGTGGTCGCGGCATCATCCACGGCTTTGAAACCTTGGAAAAACTGGGTTTCCACGATTGGGGGTTTGACTACGTCTTGCTGGACTTTTTAGGCGACGTGGTGTGTGGCGGATTTGGCTTGCCCATTGCGCGTGATATGTGCCAAAAAGTGATCGTGGTCGGTAGCAACGATTTGCAATCGCTCTACGTCGCCAACAACGTGTGCTCTGCAGTGGAATATTTCCGCAAACTCGGTGGCAATGTTGGCGTGGCGGGCATGGTCATCAACAAAGACGATGGCACAGGCGAGGCCCATGCATTTGCAGCCAACGCTGGCATTCCAGTTCTCGCTTCTATCCCAGCGGACGAAGATATCCGTCGCAAAAGCGCAAGCTACGAAATCATTGGCATTCCTGGCACGAAATGGGGCCCCTTGTTTGAGGAACTTGCAAGCAACGTTGCATCAGCGCCACCGGTTCGTCCCAAGCCACAAACACAAGACGCCTTGCTTGGGCTCTTTAGCGCGGATACGGTGGGTCGCAATGTCGTCCTAGAACCTGCAACCACCTTTGACATGATGGGCCGCCACGATTTGGTCAAACCAAGTCTTGAAGTGGTGTACGACGAGGCCTAAGCATGGCACGCACCATCCCCATCCAATCTGCAGCACCGCAAGGCCTGCAGACCACTGCCTTGGAGGGTGATGGCATGGGCTGTCATGCGGGTGGTGAAACCTTATTGGCAGCAGCCAAGCAAGCGGGCAAGTCTGAGATCTTGCAGCAATACGCACAAGACTATCCACGCAACGAAGCTGCCGGTCCGCATGACCAACCGCAAAGCATGTGTCCTGCATTTGGTTCTTTGCGTGTGGGTTTGCGCATGCGACGCACCTCGACGATTTTGTCGGGCTCTGCCTGTTGTGTGTATGGCTTGACCTTCACCTCACACTTTTACGGTGCCCGCAGAACGGTTGGCTATGTGCCTTTTAATTCTGAAACACTGGTGACGGGCAAGTTGTTTGAAGACATCCGTGACGCTGTCCACGCCGAAGCAGATCCAGAAAAATTGGATGCGATTGTCATCATCAATCTGTGTGTGCCAACCGCTAGTGGCGTGCCTTTGCAGTTATTGCCCAAAGAAATCAATGGGGTGCGCATCATCGGCATTGATGTACCCGGGTTCGGTGTGCCCACACATGCAGAAGCCAAAGATGTTTTAGCGGGCGCCATGTTGCGTTATGCACGACAAGAAATCATGTCGGGCCCAGTGCAAGCACCCAAAGGTGGTCGCAAAGATCTGCCAACAGTTGCTTTACTTGGAGAAATGTTTCCTGCAGACCCCATGGGAATTGCGCAAATGTTGGCGCCTATGGGTCTCGCTGCGGGCCCTGTGGTGCCTACGCGCGAATGGCGCGAGTTGTACGCCGCACTCGATTGCGCAACAGTTGCAGCCATCCATCCTTTCTACACCGCCACAGTGCGTGAGTTTGAAGCAGCAGGACGCCCCATCATCGGATCGGCTCCAGTGGGTGTGGAAGGAACGCATGACTGGCTGCAAGCTATTGGTCAATCAGCAGGCATTGCCCAAGACAAGATTGACCTTGCACGCAACCAAACCCTTGGCGCAATGCGCGGCATCTTGGGCGCGAAGCCCATCAAGGGTCGTATCACCTTGAGTGGTTACGAAGGTTCTGAATTACTGGTAGGTCGCTTGCTCGTGGAATGTGGTGCCGACGTGCGTTACGTAGGATCCGCTTGCCCCGCCACGCCTTGGAACCAACACGATGCCGAGTGGTTAATGTCCAAAGGCGTGCAAGTGCAATTCAGAGCCTCGCTAGAGCAAGATATTGCGGCGGTCCACGAATACAAACCGCAGTTGGCAATCGGTACCACACCCGTGGTGCAAAAGGCCAAAGAAGCATCGATTCCAAGTTTGTATTTCACCAATCTCATTTCTGCGCGTCCTTTGATGGGTGTGGCAGGCGCAGGTTCCTTGATACAAGTGGTGCAAGCCGCGATAGGTAACCAAGACCGCTTTGATCGGATGAAAGATTTCTTTGGTCAAACCGGCATGGGACATGCCAGCGGTGTGTGGCAAGGTGTTCCACAAGACAGGCCCGAATTCAAAGCTGAAACCAAGCGTCAACTCGAGCGTATCGCTAAGAAACGCAAAGCCGAGGAGATGGGCTAATGCTAGTACTCGACCACGATCGTGCAGGCGGCTATTGGGGAGCTGTGTATGTGTTCACAGCCATCAAAGGCTTGCAAGTGGTCATCGATGGTCCAGTGGGTTGCGAGAACCTACCCGTCACTTCGGTATTGCATTACACCGATGCATTGCCACCGCATGAACTACCCATAGTCGTCACTGGTCTCGCAGAAGAACAACTAGGTCGTGAGGGCACCGAAGGTGCGATGAAACGCGCCCACGCCACGCTAGATCCTGAATTACCTGCTGTGGTGGTCACAGGCTCTATTGCAGAAATGATTGGCGGTGGTGTCACACCTGAGGGCACTGGCATTCAGCGGTTCTTACCGCGCACGATTGACGAAGACCAATGGCAATGCGCGAACCGCGCCATGTATTGGTTGTGGTCGGAATATGGTTTGAAAAAAGTGCCTGCACGCAAACCATTCAACGAGCGGCCAGAAGGCGAGAAGCCTCGCGTCAACATCATTGGTCCGAGTTACGGCACTTTCAATTCGCCCAGTGACTTGGCAGAAATCAAACGTTTGGTGCAAGGGATTGGCGCCGAGGTCAATATGGTGTTCCCATTGGGTAGCCACTTAGCCGATGTGTCGCGTTTGGTCGAGGCCGATGTCAATATTTGCATGTACCGTGAATTCGGTCGCATGTTGTGCGAGGCGCTTGATAGACCGTATCTGCAAGCGCCCATCGGTTTGCACAGCACCACCTTCTTTTTGCGCAAACTCGGTCAGTTGTTAAACCTAGACCCAGAGCCCTTTATTGAACGTGAGCGTCACACCACCTTGAAGCCACTATGGGATTTGTGGCGCTCTGTGACACAAGACTTTTTCTCCACTGCAAGCTTTGCGGTGGTTGCAGGTGAAACCTACGCCAGAGGTTTGAAGAATTTTCTAGAAGTTGAAATGGGCTTGCCTTGCAAGTTCAGTGTTTCCAGAACGGCAGGCACCAAGACCGATAACCAAAACGTGAGAGCGCTATGCCATCAGCAAACGCCACTCATCATGTTTGGCAGCTACAACGAGCGCATGTATCTCTCTGAGATCGCGAACGGGTCCCCCATGCGTGCTGCATTTATTCCAGCTTCATTTCCAGGTGCCGTGATTCGCAGACACACCGGCACACCCTTCATGGGCTACAGCGGCGCGACCTATGTGATTCAAGAAGTCTGTAACGCATTGTTTGATGCCTTGTTCCACATCTTGCCCTTGGGCACGGATATGGATAAAGCAGAAGCCACGCATGCCAGAGGCGTCACACCTCCAAGCACCTCTTGGACAGATGAAGCCCAAGCCATGTTGCGTGAATTGGTGCAACACCAACCTGTGTTGGTACAGATCTCAGCAGCCAAACGCTTGCGTGATTTGTCTGAGAAGTTAACGCGTCAAGCAGGAGAGTTGTTGGTGAATGTCGACTATGTGCAAAACGCTGCCAAACAGCTTGGACTTGGAGCAGTTGCAGCATGAAGGGCAAAGAATTTTTGCAAAAGACAACTTTTGCAAATCAAGAATGTCGTGGCATGTCGCTACGGCTACTCAAGTTGCGCGGGTTGAGCGCAGCAATGGCCGAGAGGTCAATTTGTGAAGGAGCAGTCTTATGTCACAGCGGACATCCATATCCGGTTTGACGGACGAAGAGGCTCAGGAATTCCATGCGTTCTGGATTCAAGGAACAGTGGGCTTTACGGCAGTAGCTGTGTTAGCGCACGTCCTGGTCTGGGCATGGCGTCCCTGGTTCTAACGCCGTTTTCTTTCATTTGATGGAGTAACACCTATGTCTAACGCCAGTCAATTTGATCAACAGCACCCACGTGCTGACGAGTCGCAAGCTTTTTGGACAATTTTTGTTCTTGGTTTCATAGTTTTTTTCACGATTGCGTCCATAGCGTCATTGCTGGGAATCAATTGGAGAAATTATTTACCTGGAGCCGAAAGTACAGACGGTTTATTTGCTGGTGTGAAGGCCGCGGTCTACACCTTCATGTCACACATCACTTAGGAGAAAAAATATGTGGCGCATTTGGAAACTATACGACCCACTCAGGGCGATGGTCGTTCAAGGCATTTTCTTGTTTGGTCTCGCCGCAATGATCCATCTGATCTTGCTGAGCACCAACAAGTTCAATTGGCTCGACGGCCCGAAAAAAGCAGGTGCTACATCGGCGCAAAACGCTCCCATGCCATCGCCTGTTCCCGCAGTCAAGTCTTAACACTTGGTTGGTATGCAGATGGAGGCTTGAGCCTCGCAAAAGCCTTCATCTGTTGTCGAATTCACTTTTCTAGGTAAGGGGCGCAAACATGTCCATGCTCAGTTTTGAAAAAAAATACCGAGTCCGCGGTGGAACGCTGGTCGGCGGTGACTTGTTTGATTTTTGGATAGGGCCTTTTTACGTAGGTTTTTTTGGTGTTACCACCATCTTCTTTTCATTCTTAGGTACGGCTTTGATCTTGTGGGGTGCCTCACAAGGACCAACCTGGAATGTTTGGCAAATCAGCATTGCTCCACCTGATTTGGTTTACGGTCTTCGCATGGCCCCGCTGTTAGAGGGCGGCTTATGGCAACTCATCACAGTTTGTGCACTCGGCGCATTCTTATCTTGGATGATGCGTGAGGTAGAAATTTGTAGAAAACTGGGCATGGGTTATCACGTGCCATTCGCCTTTGGTGTGGCGATCTTTGCTTACTTCACATTGAATGTGATTCGCCCCGTGCTGTTGGGTGCTTGGGGACATGGGTTTCCCTACGGAATTTTTAGCCACTTAGATTGGGTGTCAAACGTCGGTTACCAGTACCTTCATTTTCATTACAACCCAGCGCACATGATTGCGGTGAGTTTCTTCTTTGCTACGACCTTTGCTTTGTCCTTGCATGGGGGTTTGGTGCTGTCTGCAACCAATCCTCCCACTGGCGAAGTTGTGAAAACACCAGAGCATGAAGACACCTTCTTCAGAGACTCGATTGGGTATTCGATTGGTACTTTAGGTATCCATCGACTAGGTTTGTTTTTAGCACTGGCTGCTGTTTTGTTTAGCGCGCTGTGCATTGTGATCAGTGGACCTTTCTGGACGCGTGGTTGGCCAGAGTGGTGGGGTTGGTGGCTCAACATGCCTATCTGGAAATAAGGCAGGAGAAGCGAGATGCAATATCAAAATATTTTCACCACAGTACAAGCTGTCGGGCCCACGCACCATGGTGTTGAACTCGGTCACGGCAACAGTCCTAGAACAGGTGAGCCTTACATTGAATATTGGCTTGGACGCATTGGTAATGCACAACTAGGGCCGATTTACCTCGGAGGCTTAGGCATTGCATCCATCATGTGTGGCCTGATTGCTACTGTCACCATCGGTTTGAATATGTTGGCCTCGGTCAACTGGAACCCGATCCAGTTCATACGCCAACTTTTTTGGTTGGCATTGGAGCCTCCTGCACCAGGTTATGGATTGAGTCTTCCGCCCCTGAACCAAGGGGGCTGGTGGTTGTTTGCAGGATTCTTTTTGACTGCCTCGTTGTTTTTATGGTGGGCGCGCATGTATCGACGTGCGCGACAACTCGGCTTGGGCACGCATATTCCATGGGCATTTGCGGCAGCGATCTGGTTGTATTTGGTGCTTGGATTGTTCCGTCCGATATTGATGGGATCTTGGGGTGAGGCAGTTCCGTTTGGAATATTTCCACACCTCGATTGGACTGCTGCGTTTTCGCTGCGCTATGGCAATCTGTTCTACAACCCCTTCCACGCTTTGTCGATTGTTTTCCTGTATGGATCGACCTTGTTGTTTGCCATGCACGGTGCAACCATTTTGGCGGTAGGTCGCTATGGTGGTGAGCGCGAGATTGAACAAATCGTTGACCGTGGAACAGCATCCGAGCGCGCAGCATTGTTTTGGCGATGGACCATGGGCTTTAACGCCACGATGGAATCGATTCACCGCTGGGCATGGTGGTTTGCTGTGTTGTGCCCCTTGGCGGGGGGTATTGGTATTTTGTTGACGGGCACCGTTGTAGACAACTGGTACTTGTGGGCAGTGAAGCATGGTGTTGCACCGCCTTATCCCACTGTGTTCCCTGAAGTGGTGGACCCAGCAACTTTGTCAGGAGTCAAGCCATGAAGAAGTCCCAACTTTTGCTAGGTGTTGGCTTAGCACTCCTCGTGATGTTGACGGGGTGTGAAAGACCACCAACCGACACGGTTCAACACGGCTTTCGTGGGACTGGCATGGTGCAGATGTACAACCCTCGCACCATGGAGTTAAAAGAGCAAGAAAACATTGTTCCACCCTCATTACCTGCCTTGCCAGGGGATGGACCCAAAGCAGCGCAAGTCTATAAAAATGTCAAGGTACTGGGTAATTTGAGTGTGAATGAATTCACCCGCTTGATGTTGTCGATGACAACCTGGGTTGCACCCACAGAGGGTTGTGCCTATTGCCATAACCCAGCTAATTTTGCAGAGGATGTCAAATACACCAAAATCGTTGCGCGACGCATGATTGAAATGACGCGCCACATCAATGCAGATTGGAAAGTACACGTCGCTGAGACTGGGGTGACGTGTTACACCTGTCATAGAGGTAATCCAGAGCCTACCCATACATGGCACAAAGAGCCAGAGCAAGCCAAGGGCGCAGATTTCATTGGTGACCGTGCGGGTCAAAACTTGGCGGCCGATAGCGTGGTTGGCACCTCACTTCCTAGCGACCCATTCACACCGTTTTTATTGGGCGAACTTGACATTCGTGTGAACGGAACAACGGCTTTGCCCAATGGCAACCGTCACTCCATCAAACAAGCTGAATGGACCTATGGTTTGATGACCCATATGTCTTCCGCGTTGGGGGTGAACTGCACGTATTGCCACAACACGCAATCTTTCTCGAACTGGAATGGCAACCCACCACAACGCTCTACCGCTTGGTATGGCATCCGCATGGCGCGCGATCTCAACAAGAGTTATATGGAGCCCTTAGCCAGCGTGTTCCCAGAACACCGCTTGGGTCCAACAGGTGATGCACCCAAGGCCAATTGTGCGACCTGCCATCAAGGTGCTTACAAGCCATTATTTGGGCAGTCCATGCTCAAAGACCATCCGCAATTAGCAGGGCCTGGTACAGGTTTAGATAAAACTACCTTGGCAAAGAAATGATGCGTTAGCACCATGCCAATGCCCGCTAAAGCTTATGTGCCAGAAACTTCCGGCTGAGTTAGCTTGAAAAGGGCTTTGGTAAATGGAACAAGGTATCCGGCCACAACAAGCGCCAGTCTCTGGCGTTGTTGTGGTTTTATTGGTCGATTTCATCGCTTCCCAAAAATCTTGGGGATGGATGAAATTGGCACAAGGAACATCCAACTTCAAACACACTAAAGGTCTTTTATTTTCAAAAGTCATGGGGAGTGGCCACGAGGGTGGTTTTGGCTTGCGACCCAGCTCTACGCATCAAGGTTTGGTCTTATTGTTTGATGCGATTGAAAATGCCCAGGCATTTTTGGAAAGTGAAATAGCCGAGCAATACAAACAACACGCGCGCGAGTGGTGGAGTGCCATCTTGGCGATTGACAGCAGCCGTGGCGAATGGAATGAGGTCAGTTGGGCCCCTACTGATTGTTCAAAAGAGGGCTTAGCCGAATTTTCTAAAGACAAGGCCTTGGTTGCAACGCTGACCCGCGCCAGTATCAGACCCGCCAGTGCCTTGGCATTTTGGCGCTTCGCCCCACAAGCACAAGCCGATTTATCAAACGCAACGGGTTGTATTTTGGCAATGGGCCTAGGCGAGGCACCACTGGTACGCCAATGCACATTCAGTGTTTGGCGCGATACCTCTTCTATGCTCAAGTATTCCCAAGGGGGCGCACATCGCACCGCCATACAAGCCGCTTACAAACATGGATTTTTCTCTGAATCCATGTTTGTTCGCATGCATGTTTTATCCATGGCAGGTGTTTGGAAAGGCGTTTACTACCCCCGACAACCGACTGACAGCCCCATAGAGCTAGCCCATGCGTGAAAAACATGTGGTGGTAGTTGGTGCTGGCATGGCTGGTTTGGTAAGTGCCTTGTTGTTGGCGCATCAAGGCGTCCAAGTCACTGTGGTGGACAAGGCAACAACCGTGGGCGGAAAAATTCGTCAATTACCCATCCATGGTCATGGAGTGGACAGTGGGCCAACCGTATTCACGATGCGATGGGTTTTTGACGAAATATTTTCAACCGTCAATGCATCCCTAGACCAATTGCTAAAAATAGCGCCTCTTCCCGTTTTGGCTAGGCATGCTTGGGACGATGGAAGCAGGCTCGACTTATTTGCAGACCCCGCAGCTTCTGTAGACGCTATTGGTCGTTTTGCCGGAGCAGTAGAAGCCAAGAATTTTGAGCGCTTTTGCATCAAAGTGCGAGAGGTCTACGACACCTTGCAAGCGCCTTATATCCAATCCAATGCACCTTCCATGTTGCAATTGATGGGCGCACTGGGCCCCAAAGGATTAGGTGTCTTAGCGTCGTTGGGAACGATGTCGAGCTTATGGGATTCTTTAGGCCGTTTTTTTAACGATGTCAGGCTGCGGCAATTATTTGCGCGCTATGCCACGTATTGCGGATCTTCACCCTGGCAAGCTCCCGCCACTCTGATGTTGATTGCCCAAGTAGAAATGGATGGTGTGTGGGCAATTGAAGGTGGTATGCATGCTCTGCCACTTTGTTTAGAAACTTTGGCCAAGCAACGAGGTGCGCACTTTATATTGGGACAAGCTTGCCAGCAAATCAATACCCATGCTGGACAAGTCAATGGTGTCACATTGGAGAATGGGCAAACCATTCAAGCAGATGCAGTGGTATTCAACGGTGATATTGCAGCCTTGCAAACCGGTTTATTGGGTAACACCGTGACGCGTGCTACTAAACCTGCATCTGTTGAACGCTCATTGTCAGCAGTGACTTGGTCGATGCATGCCAAAACACAAGGCTTCGCTTTGGATCGACACAATGTGTTTTTTCAAAACCATTACGCGTCTGAATTTGACGATATTTTTAAGAAACAGCAATTACCGCTCACGCCAACAGTCTATGTGTGTGCACAGGATCGTGGGTTAGATGGCACGCCATCACTAGAGGGGGAGCGATTGCTATGTCTGGTCAATGCTCCTGCTGTGGGAGATAAAAACTTATTAACCGATGAGGCGATCGAACAATGTCAACACAACAGTTTTCAACTTCTCAAGCGTTGTGGTCTAGAGATTCAGACGTCCACCACCAACACCCTGAGAACAACGCCAGCAACATTTCATCAGCTTTTCCCAGCCACAGGGGGAGCGCTTTACGGACAGGCGACACACGGATGGATGTCAGCCTTCAGCCGACCTACAGCCAAGAGCCAAATTCCCGGCCTGTTTCTAGCGGGTGGGAGCGTGCATCCGGGTCCAGGAGTACCTATGGCCGCTATGTCGGGAAGGCTGGCGGGCGCAGCAGTGATGGCGCACCTCAATTCGATCAGCCGGTCAAGCCGGGTGGCTACCTCTGGTGGTATGTTGACGCATTGAGCGACTGTGGTCAGTTTGGTCTGACCATCATTGCCTTTGTGGGTAGTGTGTTTTCGCCATATTACGCATGGGCGAGAGCGCACAAAGAGCATACCCATCCGGATGATTTTTGTTGCCTCAATGTCGCGCTCTACAGCAAAAATGCAAATCGATGGGCGATGACCGAGCGCGGTGCACGATTCAATTCGAGAGGTGAAGATTTTTTCTCTATTGGCCCTAGCCATCTGCATTGGGATGGCCAAGCACTTCATATCGATATCAACGAAATCACCGTCCCTATTCCTAGAAAAATAAAAGGCCATGTGACGGTTTACCCACAACAACTATTTAATTTTGGAGCTCCACTTGATCTAGAGGGCTTACACATGTGGGGTCCCTTGGCGCCTAGCGCACGCGTCAAGGTTGATTTGCAAGCACCACAACAATCATGGCAGGGACACGCTTATTTGGATAGCAACGAAGGCAGCGAGCCGATTGATTTACCTTTTGCCGAATGGGATTGGTCACGCAGTCGTCTTCAAAATGGGGATACTGCCGTTCTCTACGACATTCAACGTAAAGATTCAAGTGAACAGGTACTGGCATATCGCTTTCATCAACAAGGTCATGTGTCAGAGTTTGAGGCCCCTGCCAAAAGGAACTTGCCTAAAACTTTATGGGCAATTCCTAGACGGATGCGAAGCGATGGGGATGTGCATATTCGTCAGCAATTAGAAGATACACCGTTCTACCAACGCGCAATATTAGAGAGTCAGTTATTGGGAGAAACAGTCGAGAGTTTTCACGAAACGCTCAATGTGGCGCGTTTGACTTCTAAGGTCGTGCAAGCGATGTTGCCTTGGCGAATGCCTAGACGGTCTTAATTGCTATGCTGGATCAAGAGATGCAAGTCTAAAAGCTAGGCTTAATACGATTTCGAAACTCTATCGTCGCCGTACTTTTCTGAAAAAGTCAGGAGCTTTGTGGGCGGCAACGCAGTTCACGGGCTTTGAGCGGTAGGGATTCGAGTTCTGGCCCCCAGTAACTTCGAACAGCATGAACGGTTGCGTCGCCAGTCTGTCCGATATCGAGGCTCTGGAGGCGCAAGCGCCGCTGGCGCAGCGCCTACCTGCCACAACCGTGTGGGGCCTGGTCGAAAGGGCGGCGTATCTGCAGAGCCCAAATTCGCTATGACCCATCTATACGACACTTTTGTGGCGTGCAATACAGGTATCCAGCACGTGGTGGTGATCTTTTTTCCACCAATTTTCCGTTGAAAAAATCTCTACTTCACTGAATCCTGCAAATCCCTCTGACTCGACCCAACCTCGAATTTTAGGAATGTCTATCACGCCATCTCCCATCATGCCGCGATCGTTCAGTAAATCTCTTGTCGGTAATAACCAATCACAAACATGGAAAGCCAGCAATCTTTTTTGACCAGCTCTTTGAATTTGATTTTGTAATTTAGGGTCCCACCAAACGTGATAAACGTCGACTGCGACACCTATTGCGCCAGAATGTAATGGATCGAGTTGGTCGCAAACATCCAATGCTTGCTCCAATGTATTGATACAAGCTCGGTCAGCCGCATACATTGGATGCAAGGGCTCAATAGCCAAGGGCATGCCACAAACTTTTGCATAGTCAAGCAATTTCGCAATGCCATCCGTCACTTGTGATCTTGAAAGGCCAATGTCTTTGTGTGCAGCATGTCCGCTCAATGCGCCGGGCAAAGCCCCCACGACCAATACCAAGCACTTGGCATTGAGTTCGCAGGCCTCATCCACTGCTTTCCGGTTGTCTAAATCAGCGGCTGCAATACCAGCAGCATCAACCGCAGGAAACATGCCTCCACGGCAGTAACCTGATAGCTTCAAGTCATGGTTTTTAACCAATTTGGAAATAACAGGCAGACCTACTGCTGCAACTTGATCGCGCCAAGGAGATATGGCATGAATGCCTTTTTCAACACATGCCTCAATAATTTTTGGCAATGGCAAGTCAACCCCTTGGCTCTTGCGAACTGTAGCAGTGTTGATAGAAAGCCATTCATGATTTTGTGAAAAATTTCGCATAGAAATTGAAATTAAAAATAGAACATGTGTAACAGTCTTCAAGAATGAAGTCTGTTCCTTCGAATTTGATGAATAATTGCGGCGTTGTCTAGCTCGCCATCATCTGCTGCCACAGCGGCTTGCATGAGCGTTGCATAGGCTTGTGAAAGCGGTTAAAAGGTTTGTATATTTGAACATTTTTTCTGCAATAAATATTTCTTATTCAACACCATGCATGGCAAGCAATGTTTTCATGCGATGCAAAGCCAGCTCAGGTTGCTCTAATAAATTGGCAACATCTGCCAATTTAAAAAGCTCTACCAAATGCATTAAAGATCGTGTACTTTCTTGCCCGCCCACAAGAGTGAAATGTTTCTGATGACCATTCAGCCAAGCCATGAATACCACTCCAGTTTTATAAAAACGTGTTGGTGCTTTAAAAATGTGCCGTGAGAGTGGTACGGTAGGGCCTAGAATTGCATGAAATTTTTCTAAATTGCCTTGTGAAAGTTGACTTAAAGCTTCGCTTGCCGCAGGTGCTATAGCATCAAAAATACCCAAAAGTGCATCGCTTTGACCATGAGTTGGATGATCACCAAAACCATCGCCTGCAATTAGTTCCGCGTAATTGAAATCATCGCCGGTGTACATGCGGACACTGGGAGGCAAAAGTCTACGCATTTGAATTTCTTTGTCTTTATCCAGTAGAGAAATTTTGATGCCATCAACTTTGTTTGCATGACTTTCAATGATTCCCAAGGTGGTTTTCATTGCGTCATCCACAACTTTGCTACCCCAATATCCTGATAAAGCTGGATCAAACATTTCTCCTAGCCAATGTAGTAAAACTGGTTGCTTTGCTTGACTCAGAATACGGTCATATACGCGTTCATAGTCTGACGGGGAGCGCGCAACCCGAGCTAATGCCCGGCTGGCCATCACAATCAACTTACCACCAAGCTTTTCAATCGCTTCCATTTGAAATTCATAGCCCGCTATTACCTCATCGACAGAAGTCACTGCATCTAGGCTTAAATGATCGGTACCACAACCGGATGCTAAAAAAGCACCAGGAATATCTTTAGCAGCTTCGATTGAACGTCGAATCAGTTCCAAAGATGTTGGCCAGTCAAGGCCCATGCCTCTTTGAGCTGTATCCATAGCCTCCGCTACGCCCATACCTAGAGACCACAAGTGACGTCTATAGGCTATTGTGGTTTCCCAGTCAACATCACATTCGAGCCATGGATTAATGTTCGCGTATGGATTTGCGACAACATGAGCGGCTGAGTAAGCTATACGATTAAACTTTGATCTGGTTTTGGATGAAGGTAGAGGTGTACCCACCAATTTATAGGTACTAAGACGACCACTCTGGTCAGGTAATTGGATTTGTCTTGACATATTACCGCCTCAAATAGCTAGGGGTGCAACATCAATCCAGCGACGCTCATTCCAAGATTGCAATGCAGCCTCAACTAATTGCACACCTTTTGCACCCTCTGGCAATGTCCATTGGTAGGGTTCATTTTCTACAACGTGACGAATAAAGTGCTCCCACTGAATTTTGAATCCATTGTCATAAACCTGAGTGTCCGGTACTTCTTGCCATTGTTGAGCGAAATTCATAGTTTGCTTTACATCAGGGTTCCATACTGGCCTTGGTGAGTTGACTCGGCTTTGGGCCTTGCAAGACTGCAAGCCAGCGACAGCAGATCCGTGTGTGCCATCGACATGGAAGGTAACTAAATCTTCCCGATTAACGCGGGTAGCCCAAGAGCTATTTACTTGTGCAATTACTTTTTCACCTTTATGACCTTTGAGTTCAAATGTGGCGTAGGCAGCATCGTCTGCTGTACATGTGTATGGTTTATTGGCTTCGTCCCAACGCTTTGGTATATGAGTTGCTCCAAGACAAGAGACAGATTGAACTTCTCCAAACAAATTGTCTAAAACGTACCTCCAGTGGCAAACCATGTCCAGAATAATGCCACCGCCATCTTCTTTGCGATAGTTCCAACTGGGTCGCTGAATAGGCTGTAAATCTCCCTCAAAAACCCAGTAGCCAAACTCAATTCGAACACTAAGCATTTGGCCGAAAAAATCAGCCCTGCGAAGCATATCTAGCTTTCGAAGTCCAGGTAAAAATAATTTATCTTGTACAGCACCATGTTTTATGCCAGACTCTTTTGCCATACGGGCAATTTCCACTGCTTCATTCAAATTGGTTGCAATAGGTTTTTCGCAGTAAACATGTTTTCCAGCGCGGATAGCTTTCGCTAGCAAGGTAGGGCGCAACTGGGTAGTACCGGCATCAAAGAAAACTGTGTCTTGTGGGTTGGCTAAGGCTTGATCTAAATTGGTTCCGTAACGCTCTAATCCATGAGCCTTTGCAAGTGCAGCTATTTTTTCTGCATTCCTTCCAATCAGAATTGGGTCAGGCATAACACGCTCGCCATTTGAAAGTAAAACTCCTCCTTGTTGACGAATCGCCAATATCGATCGAACCAAATGTTGGTTGGTGCCCATCCGGCCCGTTACACCGTGCATGATGATGCCTAATCGCTTTGTGTTCATGTTGCTTCCTAGTTGTATGAAGTTTGAGAAGAGGAATATGGACGATGTCGCTGAGAGATTTCAGTGTTTTGAATCAAATATGGATTGGGCATTTCCGTCATTTCTTCAAAATTTGGTACACACGCGTTGGCATAAGTAGGGCATTCCAAAGAAGCCAAACTAATAATTCCTTTACGGATACGTAGACGTACTGCGCCATTACTTTTTTCATACAAATCGGGGTGGTGTTGTAGAAAATTAATTTGTTCTGGTACGGGTAGGGCAGACATTCCATTGACGTAATGATGTCCATTTCGTTCAACGTGAGTCAAACCTAAAAAGTTAACTAAAGCTAAGTCTTGTTGAACACCTAGTCCAGCTTGAGTAGTAAGGTCTTCACCAGTCATGAAAAATCTTTGGCCATCAGTAGAGCTAGTGTTCCACTTTTGACAGCGGGCAGCGTTGATTATTGATTTGTATAAACCCTTACAAGCTTTGCTGGACACCCCCTGATAGCCCTTATTCCTAGCTAACACAAAGGTGTCAAGTTCGCAGTCTGATTCATCAATGATCAAAGGCCATGGCAAGTTCAATGTGCCGATGTCTTTTTCTAATGCGGTGTCACGATGGACAGGTTGCTCCACAAAACTTATTGCCTTTACCAATGCCGACAAACTAGAGTCAGAGATGAGTTCTTCCACCCAATTTGCAAAATGACTAATATCATTAAATTGTTCATTTCCATCGAGACTAATGAAGCAAGACCTTATTTCGGGTTGAATCACCTTAGCTATGCTTCTTAAACGTTCTGCATCTGCAGCATACTCACCACTAACCTTAATTTTGAAATGATTGACTCCATATCTAGTAATAACTTCTTTTAGTGTTTCAGGTAAACCATCGGCTACCGAAACATTTAGGTCTTCATCTGTTATAGCGTCGACCATTCCGACGGTATGCCTTACAGCAATTTGCTTAGCAGGAATACGGTTTTGCAAAAAGCTAGCAAAGTCAAAGCCCTTTAGGTCTTGAGCAAGACATGCTTGACCTGGCTCAATTCCTAAAGCATTACAGTTAACTAATTTATAAAAATTTTTTTCAGTTGCTCTGCAAACTGCATCAGTCAAAGCTTTATCTATTTGAGCTGGTCCGAAAGCTGCCAAAAGAGGGTTTAACCCTTGTGCTAAACATGATTTCAGATGAGAGTCGTAGTGACGGGCATGGTGACTGAATGCGCTAGCTGGCTTTGCATCTGAGAGATATGCTTGAGCAGATAACCACAATACCCTACGAAGTTGATCAAAATTGTCATCGTTTGACAACTCTAGGTTTTTATCAAACCATTTAGGCGCCATCATTTCTGCCGTATGACCCCAATAAGTACGACCGTCAGCGCTCTCAACTAACACGCGGACAAAAGCTTGAGGACATTGTTTAAGCGTAACAACGCCAAAGCGAAAAGGTAGGCGCAATTTAACTTGTCGCTCAAACAACTCAATCTGGCGTATCTTGAACAAATATGCTAGTTGATGCATGGGCATGTCTATCGTCTGGTCTACTACAAGTCAACTGAACCTTGAGATAAAAAATGTTCCCGAATCCGACGTGTGTAATCTACAAATTGAGGCGATGACATCACATCAAGAGTTCTTGGAGACTGTGGGCTACGAGGTAAATCAATGTCGTAGGAGGCAGTAATGGCTCCTGGCCGAGGACTCATGACCAGTACTCGATCTGAGAGAAAGACTGCTTCGGAAATGGAATGAGTAATTAGCAGAACTGTTTTTTGCGATTCCAGCCAAATTCGTTGTAACTCTACGTTCATGCGCTCTCTGGTCATAGCATCAAGTGCACCAAAAGGTTCGTCCATCAACAGCACCGAAGGGTCGTGTAGTAATGCTCGACAAATGGAGACGCGTTGTTGCATACCGCCAGACAATTGCCATGGGTATTTCCGTTCAAAACCACTCAGGCCAGCAACGTCGATCAATTTTTGCGCTCGTTCGCGAGCGGGTTGCATAGGCATTTTGCGCATTTCAGCCTGCAACAAAATATTGTCCATAACACTTCGCCAAGCTAACAAAACTGCATTTTGGAAAACAATACCCACATCTCGTTGAGGCCCAGAAATAGTCACCCCAGCTAATTCAAGTTGGCCAGATGTCGGCGATAGCAAACCAGCAACTAATTTAAGTAAAGTACTTTTGCCGCAGCCTGACGGCCCAACCACTGAAACAAACTCTCCTGCTCCAATCGAAAAGCTAAGAGGTTGTAGTGATTGCACCGGTCCGTCACCGGTTTGATATACCTTGGTGACGGCACGAAGGTCTATAACTGTCACTGAGGTAGGAAATCGTTGGTGTAGAAATCTTCTACTTTGCCAGCAGACTTATCAAGTCCACCGAAATCAACCAACATATTGAAGGATTCGGTCATAACCTTAGGACTCACCCTAAAAGGTCGCTGTTTAGCGGTCTCGGGTGTTCGGTATAAAGGAGTAGTCAATTTAAGTCCAACAATCAGAGATTCGCGAACACCAGCTTTAGCGTTTGCTTTGAGCATCGCATCTACTGCAGCATCAGGATTTTTTTCAGCTTCTTCAAAAGCACGAGTTGATGCCCGCATGAATCGGCGAACTAAGTCTGGATTATCTTTAACGATATCGTTGTGTGTGATAACACCAGAAACAATCATGTTTACGCCGTAGTCTGCAAAGGGTATGACGGTCACAGGTTTTTTTGTGGCATCTTGGACCTTGATGTTCTGATCCATTAAATAGCCCAAAAGCAAGTCAGCCTGACCGTTAATGACTGCATTGAGTTTGGTCTGAGCATCTCCAGCTACGGTTTTAAAGTCAGATTCTTTAAGTCCAGTTTTCTTTAAGAATAAAGGCCAAATTTGAGACATCGCATCACCGGGAGTCACTGCTACAGTTTTTCCCTTGATGTCCTCTGGCTTTCGGATGTTCTTTTCGCTCAAACCCATCACTGCCATAGGGCTTTTTTGTAATGCAACACCAACAGCCTTAACAGGCGCGCCTTTGGAAGCAACTTTAATCATGGTGCCAACATCAGCATATCCGAAGGGTACAGTTTTCGCAGCAATTGCTTGGATCGTTGGACCAGAGCCACGTCCTTCTTGAATGTCTAGGTCAATGCCTTCAGCCTCATAAAAACCACGCTCCCGGCCCAAGAAAAAGGGCGCATGTTCACTATATAGATACCAATTAAGCATCAACGAAATTTTTTCACGCTGTTGGGCCTGAACCGACTGACCCATTAAAAGCGATAAAACCATTGCACACCAAAAAATAATTTTTTTCATAACAAGTCTCCTTATGTGAATCAATTAAATAAGAATTTTGGGGTTATTCATACACTTGACTGAAGATCAGTACGTTGAGATGTATGCCAAGGTATTGTGAACCGTTCTAACAATTCGAGTAGTGCAAATAAAAGCACACCAACTGAAGACAATACCACTAATGCAGCAAACATCAAAGGCAGATCAAAACTACCGTTTGCTTTTTGAAGCACATATCCGATTCCAGAATTGGCGCCAACAAATTCTCCAACGACTGCGCCGACCACAGCCAAAGTTATTGAAATCTTCATTCCAGAAAAAATAGCTGGTAAAGCGTGCGGCAAGTTAATTTTGTAAAACATTTGCCACCGAGAACTGCCCATAGAAAATGCTAAATCAATCATTTCACGTTCAAGCGATTTAAAACCCATTACGGTTGAAACCACAACTGGAAAAAACCCCAGCATGAAAGCTGAAATTACTTTTGGAACAATGCCAAAACCAAACCAAACTACAAATAAAGGAGCTATGGCGATTTTTGGAATGCTTTGGGAGAAGACCAACAAAGGGTATACAAACCCCTCTACCAATCTGGAATAAGCAATCAACACTGCGACTGGGATACCTATCAGCAAAGACAAAACGAACCCGCCTAAGGTTGCTAAAGTAGTAGGAGCGGTCTCTTTTAATAACATTGGCCACTCTTTTATTAATTGGTCAACCACTTCAAGTGGCTTGGGAATTAGATATGGTGGTATTTTGAAAACCCGAATTATTAAATCCCACAATACAAGCAAGATGATTACAAGCAACAATGGTCGTAACCATTGAGAAGATGACAAGTGCCTAAGGTGTTTAATCATGTAATGCGACGAATGAGAGAGTGGTCATATGCTAACGCAGGTCGCTCAAAAAATACATCATTCCTAACATAATGGAAAGCACAAGCCCTACGCCAAGCTTTAGATCGATTAGACCCGCTGGCATGAAAGGTATTTCCATGATGAAAAGAAACTCCCCCCGATAAAACGGGAGCAGGTGTCATAGGCTGGAGGTCCAGTATTTGGGTAGGTAATTGCAAATTAAATGGCTCGTCAGCAGGCGCAAAGTGTTCATATACGGGTCCTAAATTGGTACCATCACCGTAATAAAGGCAACCATTCTCTAACGTTGCATCATCTAGTGCGATCCAAGCGGTAACTAGTCCATTTGGGTCATTGGGCCCAAAATAAAAGTTGTCCTGATGAGCCGGCTTGGGTCCTCCCCCTTCTGGAGGTTTAAAAAATATTTGGCTGAAATAAATACTGATGTCAACGCCAATTAGCGACTGGACCAAACTAACTAACTGCGAGTCAGTTGCTAATTTGAATAAATACTCGCGATGGGCATGGGGATTGTCCAATTTGCGCAACACCGTTTTGCTCAATACTGATTGATCCACATACCATTTTCTCTGATCGGTTGGTAGAGATAACAAAAACTCCTCTCCCCACTGCTCAATGTCTTCGATTGCCTTTTGCATACGACTTGGTTCAAACACGTTAGGCACCGTTAAATGCCCATGTTGCTTGTAAAGCGCCACCATTGAACTAGTGATCACTGTTTGACTTACAGAGTTAGAAACCATGAAAATCTCCATATAACCAGTTGGTTAATTCTTTATCAATTTTTCCCCACCGTCAATCAATGTTGTTTATCGTTTACCCTTAGATATTAGAAAAACTTCTTTCAAATAGGTAACCAACGAGTTATAAATTGCACTTAAACAAACGGAGGTTTCATGGCACGTATCAAAACTACAGTGGTTGGTTCATACCCCTTACCTGATTGGTTATGGATTGCGCCATCAGAACAAGCTCTCATAGATGCCACAAGAGTGGTAATTGGCACCCAGGAGCAAGCTGGCATTGATGTGGTGTGCGACGGTGAGTTATATCGATTCGATATCAACCATCCTGAAACTAACGGCATGATCGAGTATTTCATACGCCCTATGGATGGGATTCGTCATCGAATGACTTTTGATGAAATCATGGCATACCGTAGCGCGGTTGGTATGACCTTCCGTACCCGTCCTCCGGGAGTGGTTGAGGGCCCAATAGGCAGTGGCACTTTGGATTTGCCTCTTGCTTATCGAAGAGCCGCAGGGCTAGCAACTCATACATTCAAATTCACTGTTACAGGGCCACATATGTTGGCCAAAACATTGATCAATCAACACTACTCTGATACAGCTGAATTGGCTCATGCGTTAGCTGATGTACTAGCTGAACAAATCCGGCACATTGATGCCGATGTGGTACAGATCGATGAGGCTAATCTTCCTGGCAGCCCGCATGAGTGGGAATGGGCAGCATCTTCAATCAATCGGGTCTTAGATGCTGTTAAAAACACCGCCGCAGTTCATCTGTGCTTTGGAAACTATGGTGGTCAAAGTATCCAAAAAGGTCAATGGCAACAATTGATCAAGTACCTCAACAGTCTGCATGCTGATCATGTAGTGTTAGAGTGCGCGCACCGACCGCTCTCTGAATTAGAAGCTTTTAAAGATTTGGATCCCAAGATAGGGCTTGGTCTCGGGGTAGTAGACATTAAAGCAACCGAGGTTGAGTCTGCTAGTGCAGTAGCTAATGCCATTGAGCGAGCTGAAAAGATGCTAGGTTCTGGCCGAGTTACCTATATCCACCCCGATTGTGGCTTCTGGATGCTCAAACGCTCGATTGCTGATGCAAAGATGCGTGCTTTGGTTCAGGGTCGAGATCTTTTCGAAGGCACCTGAAGTTAATGTTTTAACAAATATCCCAACACCAATTCGGTCATATGAGCCAATCGCTCTGATTTGGCTCGAGGTGACATTAAGTTGCGGTCGAAAATAGCTGATAAAGTGAAGCGATTACCTAGGTAAAAATAGCATAAAGCAGCAATAGAAATATATAACTGAACTGGGTCGACCCCTGCCCTGAAAACATCTTCCTTACGACCAAGTTCTAAAATTTTGTCAAGCATGGCAACAAAGGGTGAATGCATAGGGCGAACTCGGTCTGACATCTTCAAATGTCGCGCCTCATGCAAATTTGCACTATTGAGTAGGCTCAAAAACTCAGGGTACTCAAGGTAATAGTTCCAAGTAAACGCAACTAAGCGACGAATGGCCTCGGCAGGCTCAACCTCTTCTAGGTGTAATTCGCGTTCGCAAGACCTAATATGTTGATAGGCAGACTCAAGGACAGCTGAAAACAAACCATCTTTACTACCAAAATAGTAATACAACATACGTTTATTAGCGTTTGCTTGAGCAGCGATGTTATCTACTCGCGCGCCATCGATACCATGTCTAGCAAACTCCACACGTGCAGCCGCCAAAATACGACTCTGGGTTTGCTTGGCATCTCGAACCAATGGCGCATTGGCCTTAGATTTTTTTGAAGGAGCCATGATTTATTTTAAGTAAGTCTTTAATGGCTTTTCAAGAAAGTTAAGTACTTGTCTCGTCAGTTATCTTTTAGTTCTATTTGTAGTATCAAAGTGGTCAAGAGTCTTGAATAACAATTGCACCATCTAAGTGACCACGGTCATCTTGTATGACAAAGACATCAAAAGCTGAGTGGCGTTAGCCATATTAAGACTTTTCTTCGATCAGTGCTGTACCGGCGGACTCAAACCCCTGCGCTCGTATTCAAGGCGCTCAC
>CAYFLF010000002.1:0-32446 GCA_964343725.1 uncultured Bordetella sp. | reverse complement strand
CCTTGGTGGACGTCGTTTTCATCGATCCATTTCACCGCATCGCCGGTGCAGAAAAAGCCTTCTTCGTCAAACGCTTCTTGGGTTTCTTGCGGTGCGCGCCAGTAGCCCGGGGTGATGTTCGGGCCTTTGTAGCGCACTTCTACTTTGTCGTTGTTAGGCACGAGTTTCAACTCCATGCCAGGCGTCGGCACACCTAAATCGCCTGCTTTCACAAAGGGGCTGGTGACAAAAATAGCAAACGGCCCAGACTCGGTCATTCCCAAGCCAGTTCCCATGACGATGCGTTCGCCCACCTCACGTTCTTGGCTTTGATGCAAGCTGTCCCAAATCGGCTGGGCAAGTGCCGCACCTGCGTAAAAGAACATTTGCACACGGCTGAGCAGGTTTTTACGCAATGCGTCGTCCGTTTTCATGGCCGCGGCAATGGCTTCAAACCCTGTGGGTACGTTGAAGTACACCGTAGGTGCAATCTCGCGCAAGTTGCGCAAGGTTTCCCCCATCAATGCAGGGGTGGGTTTGCCTTCATCTATATATAAAGTGCCACCGTGGTAGATCACCATGCCGAAGTTATGGTTGCCACCGAAGGTATGGTTCCAAGGGAGCCAGTCAACCAAGACCGGTGGAGTCTCCGCTAGCACCGGCATCGACTGCGCCATTTGCTGTTGGTTGGCGCACCACATGCGCTGGGTATTGACCACCGCTTTGGGTAATTTGGTGGAGCCCGAGGTGAACAAAAACTTTGCAATAGTGTCTGGGCCTGTGGCTTGCATCGCCGCATCGACGGCTGAAGTGACTTTTGTGGTCAATAAGCTTTCAAAAGCGGTGGTGGCGCGGCCTGCAATCTCGCCGCTTTGTAAGACCACTTCAATGTCTTTACCCACCGCGGCTTCAATCGCTTTGCCATAACGCTTGGCATCTGCGGCAAAAACCAAACCTGGGGTCAAGGTGGTCAAGATATGGCGTAGCTTTTCGTAGTCTTGGCTAATGGTGGAGTAAGCGGGGGAGGCGGGGCAATAAGGCACGCCCGCAACCAAACACCCCAGCGAGAGCAAAGCGTGTTCTAGGTCGTTCTCCGACATGATCACCACAGGACGCTCTGCGTTGAGCCCGCGATCAACCAAGGCTTGCGCAATCGCGCGTGCGCTTTGCCATGCTTGCGCGTAACTGATATGTCGCCAATCACCCAAACTGCCGTCTGCATTTTTGACCCGCTTGGCCAGCATGGTGGTGTCTGGCTGCGTGCTGGCCCAATGCGCCAAGCGATCCGTCATGCGGGTGGGGTAGTCGTTTAACTTTTGATCCGCCACCATGTAGCGCACGCCATTGGCACCTTCGCGCATGTTGACGCGGGTTACGCCAAACTTCAACGGTCTGAATTTGGGAGTGCTCATAGTTTTAGGAGGTTTTGGCAACTTTGGCGGCTTTGCCTTCAAGGAAGTCGCGCACCCGTTGTTTGGCTTCGGGGGCGGACTGGGCAATGGCAGCCATCATGGCCTCTGTAAAAAAACCTTGGTCGGCGGGTTGCTCTGCAATGCGGGGCAGGGCGTGCATCAGGGCGTAGTTGGTGAGCGGCGCGTTCGTCGCCACACGTTGGGCGATTTCCATCGCCTTGTCAAAAGCGGTGCCCGTAGGAACCAAATATTGCGCCATGCCGATGCGTTCACCGTCTTGCGCGTTGTACACACGGCCTGTCAGCATCATGTCGGTCATGCGCGCCACGCCAATCAAGCGCGGGATACGCACCGCACCGCCACCGCCTACAAAAATTCCACGCGTGCCTTCGGGCAGGGCATAAAAAGTCGATTCGTCCGCGACGCGAATGTGGCAAGCGCTGGCCAACTCCAAGCCACCACCGACCACCGCACCATGCAAGGCGGCAATGACAGGCACGGGCCCAGACTGCACGCGGTCCAGCGCCACGTGCCATGAACGGGAGTGGTACACCCCTTCGCCTGCATCGCGCTCTTTGAGCTCGCTCAGGTCAAGCCCCGCACAAAAATGCTCGCCTTCGCCAGCGACGACAGCCGCGCGGGCTTCTTTGGGGAGGTTTTCGAAGATATGGCGCAGGGAGGCGATCAATCCATCGTTCAAAGCATTGCGCTTGGTCGGGCGAGTTAGTCGCACCACGGCGACGCTGCCTTGCATTTCTAAATGAATGTCGGGGTTGGTGTTCATAAGTATTGCGCTCAACGAATATTTGGATTATGGTTATGTCTGATAACTAATTAATCAGTATTTACCCTTGAAACCTAGCTCACAGGAAAGCCAGAATGGACTACAAAAACCTCATCGCCATCGACATTCACACCCATGCCGAGGTCAGTTGCCGTAACCCGTTTGATAGTTATGGCGAGGAATACGACCGCGCAGCAGACAAATACTTTGGGTCCAACCGGCGCCCCACGATTGACGAAACTGTGGCTTACTACCGCGAGCGAAAAATCGGTTTAGTCATGTTCACGGTGGACAGCGAGTCGCAATTGGGCCGACGCCGTATTCCAAACGAAGAAATTGCAGATGCGGCCAAAGCCAACAGCGACATGATGATCGCCTTTGCCAGTATCGACCCCCACAAGGGCAAGATGGGGGCGCGCGAGGCGGAACGGCTGATCAAAGAAGACGGCATCAAAGGGTTCAAGTTTCACCCAACCGTGCAGGGCTACCACCCCTACGACAAGATGGCCTGGCCGATCTACGATGTGATCAACCATTACCAATTACCCGCCATTTTTCACACCGGCCATAGTGGCATTGGCAGTGGCATGCGCTGCGGCGGTGGCTTGCGTTTGGCCTACAGCAATCCGATGCATTTAGACGACGTCGCCATCGACTGGCCCGACATGCAAATCGTCATGGCGCATCCGAGCTTCCCTTGGCAAGACGAGGCGCTGAGCGTGGCAACCCACAAGCCCAATGTCTGGATTGACCTCTCGGGCTGGAGTCCCAAATACTTTCCCAAGCAACTGGTGCAATACGCCAACACCTTGCTCAAAGACCGTGTGCTGTTTGGCAGCGACTATCCCCTCATCACGCCTGAGCGCTGGATGAAGGACTTCGAGGTGGCGGGATTCAAACCCGAAGTCATGCCAGGCATCTTGAAGGACAACGCGGTTCGTCTTCTAGGTTTAGACAAACCATAACTTGTGTTCTGGCCTTTGGAACGTGATTGTCGAATTCATACGCAGAAAAGTTGAGGTGAAACCCCGAAGGGATAGAACCTCATAAGCGGTCAGAATCCATGGGATTCGTATGCATATACGAGACCTTGTTCTTAGGATTAGGAGACGACCCCATGCAGCCCATTTCCAGCCAGAAACCCACTGTTTCTTGGATCCGCCGAAGCGCGATGGCGCTTTGCCTAGCGCTACCGCTATTGGCCCAAGCCCAAGCTTGGCCCAATAAGCCGATCAAATGGATCATTCCCTACACCCCCGGTGGCATCACGGATAACGCCACGCGCATGGTGGTGCAAAAAATCATGGAGCAAACTGGCTGGACCATCGTCATCGAAAACAAGCCAGGCGCTAACTCCATTTTGGGAGCCGATCTAGCTGCGCGTGCTGCACCTGACGGCTACACCTTTGTCACCGTGATTGGCGCCCATGCTGCCAATGCCACGCTTTATGCGGGGCGTTTGCCTTATGACCCCGTCAAGAGCTTTGCGCCTGTTTCCTTGGTGGGTATTGCGCCCTTGCTCATGACCGTCAATAACAACCTTCCTGTGAAAGATGTGAAAGAGCTGGTTGCTTACACAAAGGCGAATCCTGGCAAGGTGTCGTTTGGCTCGTCTGGAGTGGGTGCCGCTGCGCATTTGACGCAGGAGCTATTCAAACAGGTGACGCAGGCAGATATCGTGCATGTGCCTTACAAAGGGACGGCGCCAGCCCTGAGTGACTTGATGGGTGGAAATTTACAAATCCTCACCGACACACCAAGCGCCCTCATGCCCCATGTACGAAGCGGAAAAATCAAAGCCATGGCCGTATTTGCCAATAAGCGAGTCCCTGGCGCCACAGAGGTTCCTACTATTGCTGAAGCGGGTGGGCCTGCAATCGAGGGATCGACTTGGGTGCTTTTCCTGACCCAGTCTGCAGTATCCAGAGACATCGTGAACCGCATGTCGGCAGAAGCCGCAAAAGCCATCAACTCGCCTGAATTGCGGGCAAAGTTTGAATCCCTTGGCATTGAGTCGGTCGGCAACACCCCAGAGCAAGCGGGCAAGTTTTTAGACGACGAAATTGTCAAATGGGCCAAAGTGATCTCTGCCGCAGGGGTGAAAGCAGAGTAATTCAAACATCCATCTTCAAGAAAGACATTTGTGAATTTATTTAGTCTCGACGGTCAGGTCGCCATCATCACGGGTTCTTCACGTGGCATTGGCCGCGCAATCGCCTTAAGAATGGCGGAACACGGTGCCAAAGTTGTGGTCTCTTCTCGCAAAGTCGCTGCATGTGAAGAGGTTGTTAAAACCATTCAAGACAAATACGGCAAAGACCGAGCGATAGCCATTGCCGCCAATATTTCATCCAAAGACGATTTGGCTAATTTGGTTGCCGAGACTGAAAGCCATTGGGGACAGGTCGATGTGTTGGTGTGTAACGCGGCTAGCAACCCGTATTACGGACCGCAAGCTGGAATTACCGACGAGCAGTTCCGTAAGATTTTGGACAACAACATCGTCGCCAACCATTGGTTAATCAATTTGGTAGCGCCCAAAATGATTCAGCGTAAGGCGGGGTCCATCATCATCGTGTCTTCCATCGGTGGCTTGCGTGGTTCACCTGTGATTGGCGCTTACTGCATCAGCAAAGCAGCCGATATGCAACTGGCACGTAACTTGGCGGTCGAATATGGTCCCCATAACGTGCGGGTCAATTGCATTGCACCTGGCCTCATCAAAACCGACTTTGCACGCGCGCTATGGGAAGACGAAGCCATGCTCAAAGAACGCATGGTGACAACACCGCTTCGACGCATCGGCGAGCCAGATGAGATTGCTGGCGCCGCAGTTTTCTTGGCCTCGCAGGCCGGTTCTTATGTGACGGGTCAGAGCCTAGTGGTGGATGGTGGCGTGACCATCTGAACCTTTTTTGAGCCGGTCGTAGGCCCAAGTTCCGACTGGCCAGAGCAAGATGATGATGGTGCTGATGGCCAACCACATGGCAATAGGGCGGGTAAAGAAGACCAAGGGGTCGCCGTCTGACTTGATCATTGACGTCACAAAGTTTTCCTCCATCATCGTGCCAAGCACCACACCCAAGATGGCTGGCGCAACCGGAAAGCCGTTTTCCTCAAAGATGAAGGACACCACTCCAAAGAACAAGATCAGGGTGACGCCCCACACCGAGTTGTTGATCGAGAACGAACCCACGATGCAAAACATCAAAATAATGGGCATCAAGATATTGCGTTGAACGCGCAAAATTTTGGTCGCTACTTTGACCGTCAGCCAACCTAGCGGCACCATGATGATGTTGGCCAGAATGAAGACCAAAAAGATCGCGTAAATATTCTCAGGGTTATTGATAAAAATCATGGGCCCTGGGTTCATGTTTTTCAAATACAAGACACCAATCGCAATGGCGGTGATGGAATCACCTGGTATTCCAAACACGATGGCTGGAATCCATGCGCCAGCAAGCGACGAGTTGTTCGCGGCACCTGATTCCACAATGCCTTCGACGTGGCCGGTTCCAAATTTTTCTGGTTCATCGGAAAACTTCTTGCTCATGGCGTAGCTCAACCAAGAAGCCATGTCCGCGCCAGAACCAGGTTGTATGCCGATGATGGTGCCTAAAGCACTGCCGCGCAAAAGCGCCCAAGGGTATTTTTTGAGCAAACCCCACATACCAGTGAAGATGTTGCCGATTTTTTCAGTCGCAATCATCGGAGGTGGGTCCATATTGGTGATGTAGCGCAGCAACTCGGAGACTGCAAACATGCCCACCATCATGGGGATCAACTCGACCCCGCTCATCAACTCTTTTAGCCCGAAGGTAAAGCGCAAATGACCGGCAGGGTTCTCAAGACCAATGCAGGCGATGAGTAAACCGAGTAGCAAAGATACACAAGCTTTCAGCACACTGGTGTTGCCAATGAACACCGCACCAGCCAATCCAAGGACCACCAACCAGAAGTATTCGAAAGATGAAAACTTCAAAGCAATTTCAGCCAAAGCAGGCGAGAAGAGCACCATCACGATCGTGCCAAACAAACCGCCGATGGCAGAGAACACCAAACCAGCACCTAAGGCAACTTCTGCTTGCCCTTTGAGCGTCATTTGATAGGCCTCGTCGGTATAAGCGGCCGAAGCGGGCGTGCCAGGAATACGAAGCAAAGCACCCGGAATATCGCCAGAAAAGATCGCCATAGCTGTGGCAGTGACGATGGCCGCGATAGCCGGTACGGGAGGCATAAAGAAAGTGATGGGCACCAATAAAGCGGTAGCCATCGTGGCACTCAAGCCAGGAATAGCGCCTACAAATAAACCGAATATGGCCGAACACATGATGACCAGTAAGACATACGGATCAAACACCAGCCAAAAAGCTTGGAGTAAAACAGCAGTGGTCATGGCCTTACTTCCTTACCACTGAAAGGGCATCAACAAACCCCAAGGTAGTGGGACACGGAGCCCCTTATAAAAAATAAAGTGCACCACGAGCGTGGTGATGATGGCAATCGGAAAAATCATTTTGGGGCGAACTTCTAGCACCGCAAACATGACGGCCAACAGCAGGGTTCCACAGATGATGAAACCTAAGAAATCTGACAAATAAATATAAAAAAATAAGCAACCAACGGTGACTAAAAAGTTACGCAGGTGAAACCAAGATTTCACCCAACCGCCAATGACCACCCAATCCTCGTTCTTTTTCTCTTTGAGACCTTTGAGTATCAAAAGTACAGAACACACTGCCAGCAAACTCGCCAATAGCCCAGGAAAAGCGCCAGGACCAATGTTTTGTCCTGGAATGACTGGATAGTTGCTGACGGTGTAGAGGATGAGTAGCGATAGCGCAAGAAGCGCTAAGCCACTGAGGGTGTCATTGATTTTCATAAATGCTTATTTGGCTAATCCAAGCGATTTCATGACAACGCCCATATCCGCGTCACCTTTTGCCATGAATTGCTCGAAGCCTTTTGCATCGGCGTACACCACACCAAAGCCACGTTGTTGCATAAAGCCTTGGTAGTCTTGGCTGTCATAAATTTTCTTCATCACAGCGCCAAGCTTTGCTTGTACATCGGCTGGCAGTCCTTTAGGGCCAGCGATTCCACGCCATGCGCCGATAGTCCAGTTGCTACCTGTGGCAGCTTTCAGTGTGGGCACATTGGGATAAAGGGCAGAGGGCTGTGTAGCCATCACTGCAAGTGGTCGAGCTTTGCCAGCATCAATCAAAGCACGTGACTCAGGCAATGAGCAAGTGACAAATTCAACGCCACCAGCAGCCAAGTCATTCATGGCGGGAGCAGCGCCGTTAGAAGGCACCCAAGGTGCAGCACTCACATCCAATTTTTGGTCTTTCAACATGCCAGCAAGGGCTAAATGCCAAATACCCCCTTGACCCGTACCAGAAGCTTTGAATTTGCCTGGATTGGCTTTGACGGCATTGAGCAAATCATTCACCGTTTTATAAGGTGAGTCAGCACGAACCGTGACGCCAGCTGGGTCAATATTCATCAAGGAAATGGGCGTGTAGTCTTTGGGATTGAGTTCTGTCAATCCGGCCCAGTGCATCATGGAGATTTCAACCGTGATCATGCCAATCGTGTAGCCATCTGCTGGGGCTGTTGCAATGGCAGAGTGGCCTACCACACCATTACCACCAGTACGGTTGACGACGTTGACAGGTTGCCCCATCTCTTTTTCCATTAAGGCGGCCACGATCCTCGCAGTAGCGTCTGTTCCGCCACCAGCACCCCATGGAACAACCATGGTGATGGGGCGTGAGGGATAACTCTGAGCGACTGCTGAACCGACGAGGGTTAAGCCTAGTGAGAGAGCTAGTAAAGATTTAGAAAATACACGACGTGTCATAACAATTGCCTCCTAAACAAAGTGCGAAGCATCATGTCATCCGCCAAGATTTTTGTCAGTGGGGATAACCCCTCTATGGCAAACCCCGCCTTGCATTTGTCTCATTTGGGACCCAGCGTAAGTCTGCTCTTATGCAACAGTGAAGTGTGGTGGAAGTGCAGTTTTAACGATTTTTATTAGGAGATAGATATGCAACGCATAAGTCCAGTCAAAGCATTCAAATTGGTGGTTTTAGGGGCGGCGCTATACCTATCGCTAGCCGCCAATTTGACTTTCGCGCAAGCCTATCCATCTAAGCCCATCAAGATGATCGTGCCTTTTCCAGCGGGAGGCACCACCGATATCGTGGCGCGCATAGTGGCGCAGCGCATGAGCGAATCGATGGGGCAACCGGTGTTGGTCGATAACCGCGGTGGTGCTGGTGGAGCGATTGGTGCTGACTTGGTCGCGAAAGCGGCCCCCGATGGCTACACCATCTTGATGCACAACATCACATTTCCTCTCTCTTCGGTTGCGCAAGCTTTGAATAACCGATCCCCTTTCAATGTGGATACTGATTTCGCCGGTGTGTCTATCGCGGTCTATGTGCCTTTTGTGTGGACTGCAAATCCAAGCGTTCCTGCGAAAGACTTGCGTGAACTCGCAAACTTATTGAGAACCAACAAAAGCCTGCAATACAACTACGGTTCTACGGGGCCAGGCTCTGCTATGCATGTATTGGGTGAGTCCTATAAGCGTGACGCAAAAATTGAAATGGAACACGTGCCCTTCAAAGGTGCTGCGCCTTTGAAGCAGGAATTGCTCACAGGTCGCATTCAAGTGGGTGGGGATCAACTCTCTTCATCTTTAGCGGAGATCAAAGCAGGAAGCTTGCGTGCATTGGCAACCACTGCAACCAAACGTATTGCGGGTTTGCCGGATGTGCCCACTGTCAAAGAGTTAGGTTTTCCTGGGTTGGAACTCGAGGGTTGGAATGGAGTATTTGCGCCCGCTAAGACTCCTAAAGACATCATTGACCGCTTAAACCGCGAAATTGTTGCTGCAGTGCGAAATCCTGATGTTGCCAAAAGACTGTCAGATTTGGGTGCCGATCCAGTTGGTTCTACGCCAGCAGAACAAGACGCAATTTTGAAGCGACAAATGGATCAATTCCGTGCTGTGATTAAAGACATGAAACTGGAGTAAAAAAACTATGAAAATTGGTATCGCTGGAACTGGAAAAATGGGCACTGCGGTGGCGACGCGGTTGAAATCGGTTGGCCACGATGTATTGGTATGGAACCGAACCGAGGCAAAAGCGCAAGCAGCAGTCGCATTGGGCGCAACGTGGTGTGCAACAGCAAAAGATTTGATCCAGCAATCAGACATCGTGATTTGCCTCTTAACCAATGAACAGGCGCTGGACGATGTTTATTTTTCTTCCAACGGACTGTTGTCTGCGCCCGCCAACGGCAAATTAATCATTGAGATGAGTACGGTATCTCCCGACAAGCAATTGGTAATGGCCCAAAAAGCTTCCACCGTCGGTGTGAAATATTTAGAGTGCCCCGTAGGCGGCAGCATTGGCCCAGCAAAAGAGGGCAAGTTGATTGGTTTTGTCGGTGGTAAGGCCGAAGACTTGGAGATGGCCAAGCCTTTGCTAGAGCAAATGTGTAAGCGCGTGGAGCATGTAGGCAATCATGGAGCTGGTTCCATGATGAAGTTAGCGATCAATTTGCCGCTTCTGGTTTATTGGCATACGTTTGCAGAAGCTTTGTCATTGATCCAGCCTTTGGGCTTAGACCCTAAGCGTGTGATCGATATTTTTTCTGAAACCTCAGGTGGCCCCAACTTGCTCAAAAACCGTGGAGCTTTTATCGCCCAATCTTTGATAGATGGCAAGTCAGATACGGTGAACGTGACCCTCAATACGGTGATCAAAGATCTAAATGCGATGCGTACGCACGCAAAAACTTTAAACAGAGAACTTCCGCTCACAGAATTAGCGATGGCAAATTTTGAAGCTTCAGCGAAATCTGGTCTTGGTGATGCTGATGCCGCCGAGCACTTGGTTCGATGGCTTAAAAAAGCTTGATCACTCTTTAACGGAACCCGTCATTCCCGACACGTAGTACTCGACGAAAAACGAGTAGATGAGTGCAACGGGAAGTGACCCAAACAGGGCGCCAGCCATGAGTGCACCCCAGTGGTAAACATCGCCCTCTACTAACTCGGTGACTACACCGACAGGCAATGTTTTGACCTCGCTCGACGAAACAAAGGTGAGGGCATAAATGAATTCGTTCCAAGACAAGGTGAAAGCAAAAATACCAGCTGAGATCAAACCTGGAACAGCCAGAGGCAAGATGATTTTGACCAAGATTTGCCAACGGTTGGCGCCATCAATCAAAGCGCACTCTTCAAGTTCCATGGGAATCGAACGGAAGTAACCCATTAACAGCCATGTGCAAAATGGAATCAAAAAAGTAGGGTAGGTGAGGATGAGCGCTAATCGTGTATCAAACAATCCCATTTGAAACACGACAGAGGCTAGGGGAATAAACAAAATCGATGGTGGTACTAAGTAGGCTAGAAAAATACCAAGTCCTACGTTTTTAGCGCCCCTAAAGCGCAAGCGTTCAATCGCATAGGCTGCAAATACCGAGGCAAGCAAAGAGAAAAAAGTGGCCGTGACAGACACCAATACGGTGTTCCACATCCATTGCGGGTATTCCGTTTTAAACAGTAATTTATCAACGTGCGCCAAGGTAGGCGCAACAATCCAAAATGGATTACCTTCTCTCGACAGTAATTCGTTGTTAGGTTTAAAAGTGGTGATGCCCATCCAATAAAAAGGAAAGAGCAAAACAAATAAAAACACCAACAGCGGTAAATAGGTTACGAAAAATTGGCGCGATCGGCTGTCCAAATAGGACATGCCAACGGTATCAGATTGGTCTTGACTCATTTGTCATCGCCCCCTTGTTGCCAAGCACGTCTTTGGAGGCCAAAGTAACTAAACATGATGGCTGCAAGCAAAAATGGAACCATCGCGATAGAGATGGCCGCACCTTCTCCGAGAGCACCGCCAGAGATTGCGCGTTGAAATGACAAAGTAGCCATCAAATGTGTTGCGTTCAAAGGCCCGCCGCGGGTAATGACATAAATCAATTGGAAGTCTGTGAACGTGAATAAGACAGAAAAGGTCATCACCACCGCAATGATGGGGGTGAGCAATGGCAGGGTCACGTGGTAAAACTGTTGCCAAGGTGTTGCCCCATCGATGGCCGAGGCTTCATAGTAAGAAGGTGAAATCGTCTGTAAACCCGCGAGCAAAGTAATGGCTACAAAAGGCACACCGCGCCAAATATTGGCAGCGATGGTGGAAAAACGGGCATTCCAAGGGTCTCCTAGGAAGTCGATGTATTTGTCAATTAACCCCATCTTCACCAGTCCCCAACTGATGATGGAGAACTGCGAATCAAAAATCCACCAAAAAGCGATAGCAGACAATGCAGTGGGAACAATATAGGGCAACAAAATTACTGCCCTGAAAAATGATTTGAAACGAATATTTTTATTTAGCAGCAAAGCCAGCCAAAGGCCTAGAAAAAACTTTGCAGCACTTGCAATCGTGGTGTAGAAAAGCGTATTGAAAAGCGCTAGCTGGGTGACACTGTCACCCGCTAGAAAGATATAGTTTTCAAGTCCGATCCATTCTCCTGGCCGCCCCACTTTGGCATCGGTAAATCCAAGCCAAGCACCCAAACCCAAGGGGTACGTCAAAAACAGCAGCAAAAGCACTGCGGCTGGCAGCATGAATATCAAGCCCAGCACATTGCGACTGTTTTGCAGTTTCTCGAGTAGGGGTGTTGTCATTGAGGCAGTGCCAAGAAAATATCGTCTTTAAACCTTGTAGTAACGCTCTGCACGCTTTTGGGCGCGCTCTGCGGCTTCTTTGGGCGTCTTTGCGCCACTTGCGGCTTCTGCCACCATGTTGACGACGATAAAGTCAGCACCCGCACCAGCAGAGGCATATCCCAATTTACCGGCATAGCCTGCTGGTCGCATGTTTTTGACGCAGTCGCGATAAGGGGTATGTTTGGGGTCGGATGTCCAGATGGCAGTTTTTTCGTAGGCAGCCAACGGATGCGCAATATAACCACCAGCTGCCGTGAGCCAAGGATCGAATTGCTCTTTTTCCATCATGAAACGCAAGAACTCTTTGGCCGCCTGAGGGTACTTGGTGTACTTCATGATCATTTGATTGAAGAACAAATGTGATTCAGTCGGTGTTCCTACTGGACCAATGGGGTAGTTGGCGTGTTGGACATCGGAGTTGAGTTCACGTACCTTGGGATCGGGAGAAGTTTTGGTAGCGTAGTAAATAGAGATGCCATTGTTGGTCACACTGATTTGGCCATCGAGGAAGGCTTTGTTGTTATTGGGATCAAGCCAAGACAAGGTGCCTGGGATCATGTAACCGTAAAGCTCTTTCGCATATTCCAGCGCTTTGATGGTTTCTGGACTATCGATCACGACCTTGTTGTCTTTGTCGACTAATTTGCCACCAAAAGCCCAAATCAACCAGTTACACCACAAGCCATCACCCGTTGCGTTGCCGAGGGCAAAGCCAACCGGTGTCCCTTTTTCCTTGAGAGCCTTGGCCATTTTCATGAAGTTATCGGTGTCTTTAGGGAAGCTATCAATGCCAGCAGCTTTCAGCATGCTTTGACGATAAACCATCATGGCACCAGCAGCACCTAAGGGCACACCAATCCATTTTTTGCCATCTGGTTTGAGGTAGGTTTGCGCGGCTTGATACCAACCACCATATTTCTTACCTAAGTACTCGCAAAGATCCGTGACGTCGAGTAGTTTTTCTGGATACAAGTTGGCATCGTCATTGGTAGACAAAATGATGTCGGGTCCTGCACCTGTATTGGCAGCAACCGCTGCCTTGGGGCGAACGTCTTCCCAACCTTCGTTGTCTACGCGCACCTCAATACCAGTAGTGTCGGTAAATTTCTTGACGTTGGCCATGTAAGCATCAATATCACCTTGTACAAATCGGCTCCAGCGTAAAACACGCAATTTGGCGCCTTTTTCAGGTTTGAAGCTCATGTTTTGCGCTTGCGCAGCTGGGGCAAAGCTCAATGCGCCTGCGCCAAGAGTGGAAGACGCTGCTGCAACTGAAGCAGTGCTTCCCAGAAAGTTCCGTCGATTGAATTTACTCATTGATAGTCTCCTTTGGATGAAATAAAACGGACTGACCGCGGGTGAAAAATTTTCAAAATTACAAAAAGTGTCGACTAGGCTGCTAGGCGAACTCCGGTTTGGGCATCAAACAAATGCGCGCGCGTGAGATCTGGAACCAAATGAATGGTGCTATCGATCGCAAAATCGTGACGCTCTCTGAAAACGGCACACATTTCGGTGGTGCCTTGACGGCATGCCACAAAGGTGTCCATGCCTGTAGGTTCCATCACAACCACTTTGGCGCTGATGCCACCAGAGTTGGCAAGCGTAAGGTGCTCAGGGCGCGTTCCAAAAATGGCGGGTTGTCCATCCATTCCACCGCAACCTTGCGGCGCATGCAAAAGGGTCCCGTCCGATAACTCGATCTGGGATACGCCCCCACTGCGACGCACCGTACAGGGGAGAAAATTCATTGCTGGAGAACCAATAAACCCAGCGACAAATTGGTTTGCAGGCATGTCGTACAAATCCAGAGGCGAGCCAGCTTGTTCAATACGTCCATCTCGCATCACAACGATCTTGTCTCCCATGGTCATGGCTTCAATTTGGTCGTGCGTAACGTAAATAGAGGTTGTTTTGAGACGTTGGTGTAGTTCTTTGATCTCGCTACGCATTGCAACGCGTAATTTGGCATCTAGGTTAGATAGTGGTTCGTCAAACAGGAAAACCTGCGGGTTACGCACAATCGCACGTCCCATCGCAACGCGTTGACGTTGGCCTCCAGATAATTGCCTGGGATAGCGTTCAAGTAGCGGTCCGAGCGCCAAGATTTCGGCAGCACGGTTTACTTTTGTATCAATATTGGCCTTGGATTCTTTGGCAAGTTCAAGAGAGAAGGCCATGTTTTCACGCACCGTCATGTGCGGATACAACGCATAGTTTTGAAACACCATGGCGATGTCGCGCTCTTTGGGGGGCAAGTCGTTGACACGTTTATCGCCAATACGAATTTCACCTGCACTTATTTGCTCTAGGCCCGCGATCATGCGCAAAAGTGTTGATTTACCGCAGCCTGATGGACCCACTAAAACTGTGAATGAACCATCTTGAATATCAATATCTACGCCGTGGAGAATGGGAACTTCACCAAAATTCTTCTTAACCGATGCAATCGTGACGCTAGCCATGTATGGATTTCCTGCTACTGGTATTTCAGTAAGTAAGTATCACACTGTAATGGTCATATCAATACTATGTTTTACCCCCATTTGAGTCGCAAATGCAACTATATGGTTCGCAACACGACTGTATAGTGTGGATATGTCGCTTACTTTATGACTCATGACAGAACACCTCAGCGACAACTCTAAAAACCGAAAAATCGGTATTGCGCTCGTCACATTGACCACTTTGATGTTTGCAGGCCTAGACACCTGCGCTAAGTGGTTGGTTTTATCTTTGCCTGTTTTACAAGTGGTGTGGATGCGATTTGCCACCCATGTTGTGATCACCTCATTGATTTTTGCACCCAAGATGGGCTGGGGCATCCTGCGGATGGTCAATCTCAAATTACAAATATTGCGCGGAGTCATGTTGGTAGTCATGACAGCACTCAACTTCGTTGCTTTGCAGTATTTGCAGTTGGCAGAAACGGGCGCAATTCAGTTTTCCGTTCCTATTCTTATTGCGGTTCTATCTTCTTGGTGGTTGAAAGAAAAATTAAATTTAGCAAGTTGGATTGCTATTTGGGTTGGCTTTGTAGGGGTATTGGTCATTATTAGACCTGGAAGCCATGCTTTTCATCCTGCCATTTTTTTAAGTGTGCTCAATGCGTTGCTTTATGCAGGATTCAATATGTTGACTAGGCGCTTGGCTGCAAATGAAAACCCAATAGCTACGCAATTGATGTCTGCAATTGTTTCCTCCATTGTCTTGGCGCCGGTTGCTTGGATGCAATGGCAAACACCAGAAGATGTATTGACTTGGGGAATTATTTTGCTGACGGGACTGTGCGGTGGCTTAGGCCATGTATTCGTTGCGACAGCGCACCGATATGCCTCAGCAGCATTTTTAGGGCCTTTTTTATACCAACAAATTTTGTATATGACGCTTGGTGGATGGGTCGTTTTTGGGCAAATACCAGATAGTGCTGTTGCAGTTGGCGCAGTGATTGTTGTCTTCAGTGGTATGTTTCTTCTGTGGCAAGAAATGCGTACCAAGGTATCATCTGAAGTATGAAAGTTGTTGTGATTGCAAACCCCAAAGGGGGCTCAGGAAAATCTACTTTATCTACGAATATTGCGGGGTATTTCGCTAATTGTGGGCATCAAGTGATGCTGGGTGATGCCGACGTGCAAAGGTCTTCTAAATTTTGGGTCACGCAACGTCCTGAAACATTACCCAAAATCTCCACTTGGGAATATGAAGCTGATTTGATATACACAGCCAAGCCTTACAAAGATACGACGCACGTTGTCATCGATACCCCAGGCGGTTTGAGTGGTTGGAGAATGCAAGAAGTCATTGGCAGAGCAGACAAAATTATTGTTCCCATCATGCCCAGCATGTTTGACATGCAAGCTACCAACGCCTTTATTGTCAAATTGCTGCAACTCAAACGTGCGCAGACTTCTCATGTGGCAGTAATTGGTAACCGTGTTGATGCGCGTACGGTTGCGGCTGCTAACCTTCAAAAATTCATGGATTCATTGAATGTGCCAGTTCTGAGTTGCTTACGTGATACCCAGTACTACGTGCACATGGCTGCCCATGGATTGTCAATGTTTGACATTACGCCCTCTAAAGTACATCGTGATCTTGAGCAGTGGAAGCCCATTTGCGAATGGCTTGACGCGAGCTAATTTACACAATTTCAAATATCTTAAAAGTTGGAGATACACATGGTTGCCATCAGTCAACGCGCTCAGGGTTTAGGAACTGAAAACGCTTTCGTAGTCTTAGCCGAAGTCAACAATTTGATTCGTGAGGGGCGCGACATTATTTCTTTTTGTATTGGTCAGCCTGACTTTCCCACACCAGCAAATATCCAAGATGCAGGTGTCAAAGCAATTCGCGAGGGCAAGCATGGATACACCGCCTCTGCTGGCATCCCCGAGCTCAGACAAGCAGCTGCAGATTACCTGAACCGAACACGCCCCGGGATTAAAGTGGACGCGAATGACGTAGTAGTTGCTGCAGGTGCCAAGCCTTTTATTGGTTACTCCATCTTGTCAGTAACTGACTACGGGGCTGGCGATGAAGTCATTTATCCTGTCCCAGGATTTCCCATATACGAGTCTCAAATTAAAGCCAATGGGGCGGTAGGTGTGCCAATCTATTTACGCGAAGAGCGTAATTTCGGATTTGACCCAAAAGAGTTGGCAGACAAAATCACGCCGCGTACCAAACTCTTGATCCTGAATTCCCCGCATAACCCAACGGGCGGCATTATTCCTCGTCAAGACTTAGAGGCTATCGCTGAGATCTTGCGCAAGCATCCCCAAATTTGGATATTTGCTGACGAAATCTACGGGCAACTGGTTTATGACGGAGCATTTCAGTCCATTGCTTCCTTACCAGGCATGCAAGAGCGCACCATCATCTCAGACGGTTGCTCTAAAACATGGGCGATGACGGGTTGGCGTCTAGGTTTTGCTGCTAACAAAAAACTCGCCCCATTTTTTACAAACTGGATTACCAACACGGAGTCCTGTGCTTCACACATTACGCAATGGGCTGGCGTAGAGGCTTTGAATGGGCCTCAGGCAGATGCCCAACGCATGCACGACATATTTCACAAGCGACGAGACCTGATTGTTGGATTACTCAACCAAGTACCCGGCATCACTTGCAAGTCACCTGGTGGTGCTTTCTATGCGTGGCCTAATGTGACCGAAGCTTGCAAACTCACCAAGTGCGCCGATTCAGAAGAATTTCGCAAACGCCTCCTTAATGAGGCAGGCGTTGCAGTTTTAGCAGACATACATTTCGGACCACGTGTGCCTAATGAAGGCCAACATATTCGTTTTAGTTACGCCGCATCAGACGAAGCGATTACCGCTGGTATTGCGCGTGTCGCTGAGTTTGTTCGTCAAAATTCTTAAATAATTTCGCGATAGCGGGTTACCAGCTGTCGTCGCCTGACGACCCACCGTCGTCCCAGCTGTCACCGCCACTGCCTGAGTCGAAGCTACCGAAATCTGGTTGGGAAGGTGTGTCAAATGGCACATAGCCTCCGCTTTGAGTGGGTGCACTGGGGGCAGAACTAGTGCCATGATCGCCTTCCAAGGCTTTTGAAAGCGCATATCCGGCAGCAACACCCGCTAATCCACCAACAACTGCACCACCTATTCCAGAACCAATTCCGCTCGATGGAGCGGGGCCATATGCAGGTGGAGAATTAGGAGCGTACTGTTGACCAAAACCTCTTTGGGCAACGGCAGTTCCATCAGGCTGAGGTGGAGGGTAGCTAGGTGTATAGCTTGCAACAGGCGGCGTTGGACGTGCCATACGAATTAACAAGGCGATCGCCAAGAGTCCCCCGATCCCCAAAAATACATAAGCCCAATTGATGCCAGGACTAGGGGCAGGCGCGGGATTGGCGTTCGATGGGCTGTTAGATGGGCTAATGGAGGGGCTTTTTGCAGCGGGGGAAGAGTTAAGTTGTAGCTGATTGACTTTGTCAAACACAGCATGGAACTTTTCTGGACTGCTAGCAAACTTGAGCGTTGGATCAATTTCTTTTGCCCTGAGCAATTCTTGGTGAGCTTGTGCGTAACGTTCTTGTCGGGCTAAAACTTGCCCTAATTCGTAATGCGCTTTCGCACTTTGCGGTTTCTCGGCAATGACCTCTTTGAGCATGCTCTCAGCTTTTGCTAAGTTACCAGCCTGCATTTCAGCTTCAATATCTTTGGGAGTGGGCAGAGCAAGAGCCAAGCTAGTGGCAACCGCCAATATGCAGGTAAAAAAGAGTTTCACAAGAAGACGTGCGTTCATCATGCTGATAAATCCTCCATAGTTCTAATCTACATCAGCCATATGGAGATTTTGGAATGCATCTCTCATATGACTGGCATGAGTCCTGTAAATGGGGACTCATTTATGAATTACAACAGGAATCGCATTCAACAAAAGGCTCAACCCCTAGAAAATTAGGGTATCTGTGATGCACCTAATCAATCCGACTTAATTTGGTTGTCTTTAATCACCTTGGCATATTTTGCGAATTGTTGTTGGGTGCGTGCGGTCAACTCTTCTGGTGAAGTTCCAAGTGGAGCTAAGCCAAGCGTTTCATAACGTTCACGCAGCTCTGGATCAGCCAGCGCTTTGACAATTTCACGGTTTAAACGCGTCACTATTTCTTTTGGGGTTCCTGGAGGTGCTGTCACCAAAAACCAGGTGCTGAACTCGAATCCAGGAGCGCCAGATTCAGAAATTGTGGGTACATCTGGAAATTGCGGGTGTCTTTGTTTCATAGACACGCCCATGATGCGCAACTTACCGCCTTTGACTAAGCCCGCCACAGTTGCAATGCCTTGCATGGTCACCGGTACTTGACCTGATGCAACGTCCTGAGCCGCTTGGCTTGCACCCTTGTAGGGAATATGTTTCATGACGGTATTGGTTTGCGAATTGAACATGGCAAATCCAATGTGTTGAGGACTTCCATTGCCACCAGATGCATAGGCAATACCGTCTGGGGACTTCTTAGCTGCCGCAATCAAATCAGCAGTGGTTTTAAACGGCGAATCGGGTGGTACTGCCAAACAAAACTCCACGGTTGCTACCAAAGAGACATAGGTGAAGTCTTTGAGAGGGTTATAGGGTGTATTGGGATTGAGGTTGGGCACCATGGTGACCACACTGTCGTTGAAGCCGCCAATCGTGTAGCCGTCAGGCGCCGCTTTGGCCAACTTTTCAGCTCCAATAATGCCTGCAGCACCGGTGATGTTTTCAATCACGATAGATTGACCCATATTCACCGACATTTTTTGGGCGAGCAATCTGGCCGCAACATCTACAGCGCTTCCCACGGCCAAGGGCAAGATCATGCGAATCGGTTTATTGGGGTACCCCGATTGCGTTTGCGCTTGCGAGTTTGTAATCATGGCCAAAGTCGCAACGAAAGTGATGAAAATTTTGAAATGTTTCATATTGGGTTCTTTTGAAAATGATGAAAGAAAAAGCAAGAGAACTCAATTCAGGGGTGAAATGCCAAGTTCAACTGCTAGGCCATGGAGTTGTTTAGCCAAAGCGTCAGGAATCGGGATTCCGTCACGCGCATAGTCAATGCGTTTTTGATGGGACTGTTCACCAGGTAACCAGATACGGTCAACGCCTTCAATGCGTTCACTGTTACGCATTTCTTGAATGACGTTATCCATGCGTAGCTTGAATTCTTTGACATCGCCAAAAGCATCTGGGTCAATCACCATGATGGCTTGGCCTGTGTTAGTGGGTGTGCTGTCGTCGTGGTTGAAGTCAACGACATCTTTACCCAATGCAGCGCCGTTCAGTGTGCCCGCCAGCATACCGATGATGAGTGCCAAGCCATAGCCTTTATACCCACCTATGGGCAGCAGCAATCCATCATCAGCACGTTGGGGGTCTAGTAGTGGAGTTCCGTCTTTGTTAATCATCCAACCCTCTGGCATCATTTCGCCACGTTGTCTTTTGGCTTTTACTTTTCCGTAAGAGGTGACAGTAGTGGCCATATCCAAAATAACGGGGGGTTCATGCATAGCTGGAATTGCGCACGCGATGGGGTTGGTGGATAACAACATGCTTAGCCCTCCCCAAGGTGGTAAGTGATTGGCATTTCCAACAGCAAAGTACAGACCAATCATGTCATGTGCCAAGGGCATACGCGCATACAAAGAAGCTGGGCCAGCATGGTTCGAATGTACGGAACCAACCCAAGCAACACCGGCAGTTTTGGCTTTCTGGATGGCCAGTTCTGTGGCTTGCTTCATGACCAAATGCCCCATACCGTTATCGCCATCAATCAAAGCCATCGCAGCTTTTTCTTTGATGACACGAATTTTGGGTGTGAGATTGACACCCCCACCTTTGAAGCGGGTGATATAGGGCACCATACGAATGACCCCATGTCCATCAGAACCTTGTAGGTCAGCTTCAGCCATCAAAGCGCCCATGATTCGTGCATCCGCCTCAGGAAGGCCGGTTTTGAGAAATGCTTCGTAGATGAATTTTTCAAGTCTGTCTTGGCTAACGCGCAGAGAATGGGTCATGGATTGGCCTTTGAATGTGTTGGAAGGGGATCATGCGAAAATCCGGCTAGGTAATCATCTTGTCATACTTTTGTATAAAGTGTTTGAGTACTTTCTTTACACCCTTACCCGATCACTAAATGATAAGAAAAAATCAGCGATATTCACGTGGTAGGGTCGCATTAGTTACTAGTTCATTTTTACTCAGCATGTTGGCAACAGCAACATGTTTTGCAGAGGTCCCTGAATACGAAGAGACTTCTTCTAAATACCAAACCACATTCAATTGGCAGCGACACCCAGCCTTCAATGGTGGTTCACCGACCAACCCCGTCAATACCTTGAGCTCTAAGTCAGAATCAATGTATACCTTTTCAACCACCGCACACTGGGGTATGCGAGTTTGGAAAGACGGTGAGGTGTATTTCAACCCTGAGCTTGTGGCAGGTGTGCCTTTCTCCAATAATTTGGTGGGATTGGGCAGTTTTACCAATGGCGAAATCACCAGAGCTGCTGGGACGGACCTCAAGCTGTATCGCCAAAGGTTATTTCTGCGTCAAACATGGAATATGGGTGGGGGGACAGAGAAGGTTCCCGCAGACTTCAACCAATTGGCTGGAGCTGTAGACAAAAACCGTGTAGTGCTCACAGCAGGCAACTTCTCTGCTCTGGATGTTTTTGACGATAACACTTATGCAAAAGACCCGCGCACACAATTCATGAATTGGGGCAATTGGACATATTCTTCATTTGACTATGCGGCAGACTCTCGTGGCTATGGATGGGGTTTTGCTGTGGAGTGGTATTTGGATGATTGGGTCTTTCGTGCTGGTCGTATGACTGGGCCTAAGGAGCCCAATGGACTACCGATCGATTACCAAATTGCCAAGCACTACGGTGATCAAATAGAAATAGAGCGCTCTCACACCATCTCCAATCACCCAGGAAAGGCGCGCATACTTTTATGGCGTGATCGCGCAAATTTAGCCAGCTTTAGTGATGCGCTTAATTATTTAAACACCAACAATCCAGCAGATAAACAAGCCATTTTGCAGGTTCGCAATGGCGACAAAACCAAATACGGCCTAGGCGTCAACATTGAACAAGAAATCAATAGCAATGTCGGTGCATTTATGCGGGTCATGAGAACTGATGGCCGAACTGAAACATACGCATTCACCGAAGTTGATCATTCTTTTTCTGGAGGATTTTTGATCAAAGGTGGAACTTGGTCTAGACCTGAGGACAGCATAGGTTTTTCATGGTTGCAAAACCAACTCTCTAACGATCGTCGTAGGTACTTAGAGGGTGGTGGTATCTCTTTTTTCATAGGAGATGGGTCTTTGTCTTACAAACCAGAAAATATTATGGAATGCTTTTATAGCCTTAGCCTTTATAAAAAAACTTGGTTAACTGCAGACTATCAACGTATTAGTAACCCAGCCTACAACGCATCCCGTGGTCCCATCAACGTGTATGCTTTCAGACTACACGCCGAGTTTTAAACCCTATGCATTACCCCTTACCCTCTGCTCCACTGTCCCATGCTCCCATTCAGTCTAATGCGCCAGAGCGTTTAAGTGCATTAATTCATTCGCACATAAAAGACAAACGCTACCCAGGTGCCCAGATTGCATTGGCCTACCAAGGTCAATTAGTGTGGGAGGAAAGTTTTGGCCAAGCTCGCTTGGGCAGTGGTCATGAGGCAGATGACAAAACGATGGCAGCTGACAACCAGTCTTTGTGGTTGTTGTATTCCAATACCAAAATCATTGTGGCAACACTTTTATGGCGGCTACATGAGCAAGGAAAGCTTCGATTTACCGATCGCGTTGCAGACCACCTGCCGGAATTTGCAAAAAACGGTAAAGATGCGATAACACTTTTCCAAGTCATCACCCATCAGGGCGGATTTCCGGATGGCGATGTGCCAAGTTCCACTTGGCGTGATCACTCCAAAGTTCGTCAAACCGTTTGCGACTTTCAATTGCAATGGGAACCAGGCTCTCGCGTAAGTTATCACGGACTCAGCGCCCATTGGGTGTTGGTGATGGTAGTGGAGGCGGTAACTGGTAGAGACTTCAGAGATGTGATCCGCTCTGAAGTACTAGAGCCTCTGGGTTTGGCCAATGATTTGTTTGTTGGCTTGCCTGCCTCTGAAACTTCGCGCATGACTTTTCTTTACGAACCTCACTCCGAGTCACCTAATGGATTGCGACTACGAGACGAGAGCACCAGCAGGCTTTGGCAAGAGGCAGGGGTGCCAGGAGGTGGTGCATACGGCACGGCACGGGGTATGGTGGCTCTCTATCAAATGATGTTGCTTGGTGGCGCGCTCAATGGCGTACGTTTGCTCTCGCCAAGAACCTTGGCATATGCCATTCAGAATTACACCGCAGACCGCGTGGACGAATTCATGGGTATGCCCATGCACCGAGGTTTAGGCCCACATTTGCGTGGAACCACTGTGGGTATTCGCGGTTTAGGCTCTTTAGCCAGACCCGATACATTCGGGCACGGCGGTGTTGGCACTAGCTATTGCTGGGCTGATCCGCAAAGCGGGTTGTCCTTTGCTTACATCACCAATTGCCGAGTTCCAGATCCTTGGCATTCGGTTCGCTTAGACCAAGTCAGTAATTTGATACACGCGTCTATTACAAAATAACTGTTCAAAATCGATTCGATTTAAAAAATATTTGGAGCAATGCCAATATGAGCGATCAACAACCCAGAAAATATATCCGTCGTGTTGTCACCGGCCATGATGCAGAAGGCCGATCCATCGTCACTGAAGATCAATTGGCGCCCTCGGTACACAACAATCCCAAAAGAGTGGGGTATCACCTGACGCAGCTATGGATGACAGATCAAACCCCTGCGTTTGTAGGCAACGAACCAGATCCCACCGCACGTCCCCTCAAACTCGAACCTCCCAAAAATGGAACCGTTGTTCGCATCATTGAATTCGGACCAGAGGGTGAATGGTTGCAAAAAATTGATACCAATGACACCAAGATTGCTTGGGGAGCCTTAGGTACGGATACCGCGTCAACCAATAAAACGGGTGGAGCGAAACACCCGTTTATGCACCGCACGGAGTCCGTGGACTATGCCTTGGTTTTAGAGGGAGAAATCACCATCGTGCTAGACAACGAGGAAGTCTTACTCAAAACCGGAGATTTTCTAGTTGAGCGCGGAACAAATCACGCATGGGCTAATCGATCTGGAAAGGTGTGTCGCATGCTGTTTGTATTGATTGATGGAAAATTTGACCCAGAAATTTCCAAGCACTTTGATTAATAAGTTTTATAAGGCAAGAATTTGCCAGATAAAACCACGTTGACGCGATCGCCTTTAGGGTCTGGCTCACGAACAATATCCATGCTGAAGTCAATGGCGCTCATGATTCCGTCACCGAATTCTTCATGGATCAATTCTTTGATGGTGGTGCCATACACATTGACGATTTCATACCAACGGTAAATCAAAGGATCAGTAGGAACCTGCGTCGGCAATGAACCTTTGTAGGGCACCACACATAGCCACTTTTGCTCTTCAGCAGTCAGTCCAAAAATTTTGCCAAGAGTTTTCGCTTGCGCTGGTGTTGCAGTCATTTGACCAAGGCATAAAGCGGTGGTCCACTCTTTAGAGTGTCCAACTTTTTTAGCTACGTCTTCCCATTTGATGCCTTTTGAGACTTTGGTAGCAATAATTTTTTCAGTAACGGCTAGTCGATTCATAAAAACTCCTGTTTAGTGTGAAATTGAAAGTCCGTGGCTGACTAAGAAATCAACGATGTGGTTCCTTAAGTCGTAATAGCCATCTAAATGGTGAAGATCTGCACGTTTACGCTGAGCGGGTAGGGGGTTTGTCACCACTTCTGCAATACCACCTGGTGTGTAACCTGAAGGGGTCTCTGTTGCGTTTCGCATCAAAATAATCTTGTCAGCTAACAAGATGGCTTCATCGACATCATGCGTGATCATGAAGACTGTTTGATGCGTTGCCTTGACGATTTGGATTAGCTCGTCTTGAATGGTTCCGCGCGTTAGGGCGTCAAGTGCTCCAAAAGGCTCATCCAGTAATAGCATTTTGGGTTGGATTGCAAACGCGCGTGCAATTCCAACGCGTTGTTTCATGCCGCCAGACAATTCAGCAGGTTTTTTTTCAATGGCATGCGATAGACCCACCATGCTCACGTATTTCTCTACTTGATCCTTCACCTCTGCCTTGGACCATTCTGGCCACTTGGATTGCACGGCAAATCCAATATTTTTGCGAACCGTTAACCAAGGCATCAATGCATGGCTTTGAAAAACAACGCCTCGTTCAAGACTCGGACCAACTACTTCTCGTCCATCCATGATCACGACACCAGAGGATGCCTCGTCTAAACCAGCAAGTACATTCAAAATGGTTGTCTTGCCACAACCTGAGTGTCCAATGATGCAGACAAATTCGCCGCGTGCGATACCAAAATTGACATCCGCAAAAACTGGTTTGCTGGGGTGGAAAGTTTTAGAAAGACTTTCTACCGTGAGAAAGTCACTCGACATACGTCACCCATCTTTGAAACTTTGCGAATATTAAATCCAGCAACATGCCTACCAACCCAATCAAAACAATCGCAAAAATCACATTGGTAAGCGATAGGTTGTTCCATTCGTTCCATACAAAGTAGCCGATACCCGTTCCGCCAACTAACATTTCTGCAGCCACAATCACCAACCAAGCAATACCCATGCTGATACGCATCCCTGTCACGATCGTGGGTGCTGCCGCTGGCAAGATCACTAAGAATGCCTTTCGCACAGGATTGACTTCAAGCGTCTTCGCTACGTTTAACCATTCGCGCTTGACAGAGGAAACACCAAATGCAGTGTTTAAAAGCATCGGCCAGACCGAGCAAATAAAAATAACAAAGACGCCGGAAATGGAAGAGTCTTTGATGGTGTAGAGCGCTAGCGGCATCCAAGCCAGTGGACTAATTGGTTTCAAAATCTGTATAAATGGATCGCATGCTTTGTATAAAAGCGGACTCATCCCAATAACAAACCCAAAGGGCACGGCTATCAAGCAGGCGATGAGAAAGCCTAACGCAACCCTTACTAATGAATGCCCCAGTTGAATTGCAATGCCTTTGTCATTGGGGCCGTTGTCGTAAAACGGGTTTGCTAATTGATTGGTGAAAGTAGTGAGCATCTGTGCCGGTGTTGGGAAGCCTGTAGATTTTTGGCTACCAACATCTTTTCCCATCATCTTTTGGTATTCAATCTGCTCAGCAGTCATCCCTGCTGTGTTGGTGAGAATAGTTTTAGCAGGTAGGGTGGCGATATGCCACACCAATACGAATACCGTGAAAACGAGCAAAGAAACAATGCTCGCCTTTAGTTGCAAAGATTTCATGAGGCTAGGCCATCTTGTTGATAGCAAAGCTCTTGATGTAGTCATCGGGTTTGCTAGGGTCGAATTCTTTACCCATAACTTTGAATTTTTTGTAAGCCCCTTCAGGTGGCTTAAAACCCGCCTCTGCCATGTGTTTTTTTGCATCCGTTAACAGGAATACTTTTTCAGCGATCTGCTTGTAGTTCACATCGCCTTTGATATATCCCCAGCGTTTCATTTGGGTCAACATCCAAACAGCCATGCTTTGCCATGGCACGGGGTCAAAGTTAGCGCGGTCAGGTACGTTTTTAATTCCGCCTAATCCGTCTGCGAACTTACCAGTTAAAACTTGCGTCAATACGGTTTCTGGTTGGTTGAGGTATTGGGTAGGTGCGATGACTTTGGCAATCAATTCTCTGTCTTTGGGCTGACTTGCCATATAGCTAGCAGTCAAAATGGCGCGATAGAGTGCAGCAAAGGTATTGGGGTTTTGTTTGATGAATTCATCACTGACACCAAAGGCACAACAAGGATGACCATCCCAGATTTCTTTAGAGAGGATATGGATAAAACCCACCTCATCAAATACAGCGCGCTGGTTAAATGGATCAGGACCTAGGAATCCGTCAATATTGCCTGCACGTAAGTTCGCCACCATTTCGGGTGGTGGTGTCACACGTATTTGAACATCTGTATCGGGGTTGACACCGTTTTCTGCCAAGTAATAACGCAACAAGAAGTTGTGCATGCTGTACTCAAAAGGTACTGCAAACTTAAAACCTTTCCATTGTTTGGGGTCGCGCTTGTCTTTGTGTTTGACATGTAAGGTAATCGCTTGGCCATTTGTATTTTGAATGCTCGCCACATTCATGCCGACTTGGTTGCTGCCTAAACCCATTGACATAGCAATAGGCATAGGGGATAAAAAGTGACTGGCATCGTGTTCTTTATTGATCATCTTGTCACGAATCAAAGCCCAACCAGCGGTTTTGTTCAGTTGAACGTTTAAGCCTTCTTTGCGATAAAACCCTAGTGGATCTGCCATGATCAAAGGACTCGCACAGGTGATGGCGATGAAACCGATTTTTAAGTCCTTTTTTTCAAGCGAGCCTTTGTCTTGCGCCATAGCTTCAAGTGCGCCTAAGGGCATCATGGAAGCAATCGCAGCTCTCGCCGTGTTAGCTCCGACAGCTTTAAGAAAATTTCTACGGACTGAGTCGACCGGAAACAGTGCTTTGACAAAAGCAGCTTCCATGAAGTTTCTGGAAGAATCTTCAATGCTTAAAGCTGCCTGGGCATGGTGCTCATTTGGACTGTGCGCCTGTCCGCACGCACAATGCAACATCAGGGGTTTGTCAGCGTCGTAAGCGTCGTGCGTGGTTGCACGGTTTTGAAGCAAGCTAGGCAGATCTTTTTCCATGGAACATCCTTGATAAAAAGTAAACTGTTCCGATTCAGCAAAGTGCATGCCATCATGTCAGCAGCTAATTTGCTTTAATTTGGTGCTTGCTCAGTTAAATGGTGCGATTACTTGGTGCGTTTTTAAAGAATGTTCCATCCAAGTGCATTGAGCAATGCCTCAATGAAAAAAATTGGTTTAAAGCTAGTATCTATCTCACATGTAAGTGAATCGGTTTAAATCCTGCTAGTTCAAAACGTAAATGATCTCCTTGCTTTGGAAATTTGGAAGTAACCAAGGAACCCAGCATCACAATATCGCCTGCTTTTAAGTAAGTGCCACGGTCATTTGCTTCATTGGCTAACCAAGCAACAGCGTGGAGGGGGTGTCCCATCAGGTCATGTGCATAACCTTTGCCTACAGAGTTCTGGTTAATAAATGCTTCGCCTGCGATCTGACCTAATGCATCGTCTGCCATTGGCGTTGCTGTCATATCTGGCCAAACTTTGGAAAAGGGTACCCACTCTCCCAATACAGCGCCTTCATTCCATGTGTTATCCGCCAAGAGTTGCAAACCTTGTCCTCCTAGCTTGCTGTAATCCGCTTGTCTGTCGTCGGCAACTTCAAATCCACAGGTGATAGCGCTGATAGCAGAGGCAATTGATTGCCCAGTATGTCGTTTGCCTGAAGGCAATATGTGTTGACCCACTTGGATAGCAATTTCAAATTCAATGATCAAACGGCCATATCCATTTAGCGTGACATCTGCCGGTGCATGCAGAACTTGTTTTCGGTGTAATCGACCAGCAATGGGGGCATCAAGCCCCACCATTTTTTGCATTGCGGGGGTGGCAAGTGCAATCTTCCAACCAATCACATCACCACATTGCTGTGCCTTAATTCTGACAAATTCGTTTTGCGCCGCGACGGCCTGTCTCGTATTTGACAGGGCTAATTCTTCTGGGAGCGTCGTAAATGGATTTTTGTTGGCATGCTGATTAACCAACCATTTGGCAACGTTAAGGGCATTGAAGTCGTGCATATTGAGGCCTCACAATTGAGATGATTTATCTTTTCATTGGCTTTCAAGCATAACTGCTACCTGCTAACTGTGTACCATGTGGTTATCCCTTGCTATTCGGGTATTTTTTAATCATGCACCCAAAGACCGATGTTCTCGTTATTGGAGGTGGAAATGCAGCCTTGTGCGCAGCATTAGTTGCTGCAGAGGCAGGTGCGACTGTTCGCATTTTGGAAGCCTCGCCCAAGGCATGGCGTGGAGGGAATTCCTCTCATACTCGCAATGTGCGTTGCATGCACGACGCACCGCAAGATGTATTGGTGGATGCTTATCCAGAAGAAGAGTACTGGCAAGATTTACTGAAAGTCACTGGTGGTCAAACCAATGAACATTTAGCGCGATTGGTGATTCGTGCATCCGCCACATTTCGTACTTGGATGCAAAAGCATGGTGTACGTTTTCAGCCTTCGCTCTCTGGAGCTTTGCACACGGCTCGCACGAATGCATTTTTTATGGGTGGAGGTAAAGCCCTAGTCAATGCTTATTACCTGAGTGCAGAACGCCTTGGTATCCATATCGACTACAACGCGCGAGTAAGCGAAATTCAGCTCGAGAATGGCCGTTTTCAAGCTGCACGCGTGATTCACTCTGGTGTAAGTGGGGATAGTCAAGAAGAGTGGGTGCAGGCCAAAACATGTGTCTTGGCTTGTGGTGGTTTTGAATCTAACCTTGAATGGTTAAGAGAAGCTTGGGGACAAAACGCCTTAGGGGAATGGCCAGCTGAAAACTTCTTGATCCGTGGTTCTCGTTACAACCAGGGTGAACTTTTGAAGTTTTTGATGGGGCAGGGCGCTGACATTATTGGTGACCCTACGCAAGCACATATGGTGGCAATCGATGCGCGAGCGCCGCTATACGATGGTGGTATTTGCACACGGCTTGACTCTGTGTCTCTTGGTGTTGTGGTGAATCAAAATGCTGAGCGTTTTTATGATGAGGGAGAAGATTTTTGGCCTAAACGCTATGCAATTTGGGGTAGATTGATTGCGCAGCAGCCGCAACAAATTGGCTATTCCATTATTGACAGCAAAGCCATTGGTCGATTTATGCCGCCTGTATTTGAAGCCATCGTGGCTGACACCTTGCCAGAGTTGGCTGCAAAGTTAGAGCTCAACGTTGAAAAATTCATGCAAACCCTGAATACTTTCAACGCATCCTGCGTTCCAGGCGATTTCAACCATACAGTTCTGGATAACTGCCACACCCAAGGTATTGAGCCCGCTAAAACCCATTGGGCACGTACCATCGATGTTGCACCGTTTTATGCATACCCCCTGCGACCAGGCGTTACTTTTACCTATCTAGGCCTAAAAACGGATGAAACAACTGCGGTGCATTTTGCAGGTGTACCTAGCCCCAACCTTTTTGCCGCTGGTGAAATCATGGCTGGCAACGTGCTGGGTAAAGGTTATACAGCTGGTGTTGGCATGACGATTGGTACTTTTTTTGGACGTCAAGCTGGTGCGCATGCAGCGGTGGCTGCTGGTAAGGTTGGAGACATTTCATGACTAACCTTAAAGCGCTGACTGAACAAGCAAAAGCCTTGGCAAGAGGAGAGAGCTTGAACGCCGAGCAAGAAGTCGCTCGGCAAATGCAGGTCTGCAACGCTTGTCGTTATTGCGAAAGTTTTTGTGCAACTTTTTCAGCAATGACACGTCGTCTCGTTTTTACCGATGCTGACATCCATTACCTTGCCAATCTCTGTCATAACTGTGGTGCATGCTTGCATGCATGCCAATATGCACCACCGCATGACTTTGCCATCAATGTGCCACGCGCTATGGCACGGGTTCGCCTAGAGACTTACACACGTTATGCATGGCCGGCTCATTTCGGCAAACTCTATGCTGCAAATGGATTGTGGGTCGCGCTGTGCTTAGCGCTTGGTTTATCTCTTTTCTTGTGCTTGGCGTTGAGCCTGAACGGCACTTTGCTTGGACCTGTGATCGATCAAAATTTTTACAACATATTTCCGCACAATTTACTGGTCAATTTGTTTCTACCGGTATTTGCTTTTGTAGTGATTTCCTTAGGATTAGGTGTACGTAACTTTTGGCGAGACGTGACTCCAGCAACAGGGCGGCAAGAGCCAAACATAGAAGCTACTTCAGGCGCGGTATGGGACGCATTACGACTGAAAAATTTAGACGGTGGCCACGGTGAAGGTTGCCATAACGAAAACGAAAACTGGACCGATGCCAGACGTAAAGCGCACCACCTGACTTTTTATGGTTTTATGTTGTGCTTTTTGGCAACGTCTGTTGCTACGCTGTATCACTATGTTTTTGGCTGGGTAGCACCTTACGACTTGAGTAGTCTTCCCAAATTATTTGGCCTCACTGGCGGAGTGCTCTTAGGCGTCGGGAGCTCTTGGTTGGCTTGGTTACATCTTCGGCGTCACCCAGATCATGGTGATCGTGCGCAAAGTCCTATGGATTTAGGGTTTATCGCTTTACTTTGGCTGACTGCGTGGAGCGGCTTGTTATTGGTGGCTGTTAAAGCAAGCCCATATCTACCCTTGGTGTTGGCCATCCATTTAGGCGTAGTGATGGCGCTTTTCTTGACCCTGCCATATGGCAAATTTGCCCACGGAATCTTCAGAATGGCCTCCTTGCTACGCCATCATGTTGAAAAAAGACTTCCGAACACCTTGGGACTTGGTGGCGAATAAACATGTTTGCTGGGTTTTCTTGATGTAGAGCAAATCTTTACAGTCTGCTTTGAGTCATATTCGGTGCAGTATCCAGCAACGCTTATGACACCTTCTACTCAGTTACTCAAAAGTTTTGACATCCCAGGTCCTCGCTACACCTCTTACCCTACAGCAGATCGGTTTGTTGAGGCTTTTGCAGAGGCTGAATATCTGCAGGCACTAGAACTTCGTAGACATAGCGCACGGGCGCATGCTTATCCCTTATCTGTCTATGTGCACATTCCATTTTGCGAGTCGCTGTGTTATTACTGTGCTTGCAACAAAATCATTACTGGTAAGTATGAGCGTGCTGAGCAGTATCTTCAAAATCTGCAAACTGAAGTAGAGTTGTTACTTCCCCATCTAGGCGCTGGTAATGTCATTTCGCAACTCCATTTAGGAGGAGGAACGCCCACATTTTTGCGGGATTCAGAACTGCGTGCGTTAATGCAAACACTCGGCAATGCCTTTCAATGGAAGCCAGACGGTGAGTATTCGGTGGAAGTCGATCCTCGAACAGTCGATACGCAAAGACTGGCAACACTCAGAGAGCTAGGCTTTAACCGTTTATCACTGGGTGTCCAGGACTTTGATGAGCAGGTGCAAGTAGCAGTGCATCGTGAGCAATCCGTTGAGCAGGTGCAAGACCTAATGCAAGCGGCACGCACTATGAGATTTAAGTCCGTCAATCTTGACTTGATTTATGGCCTGCCCAAGCAAACTGCACAATCTTGGACACAAACTCTCCAAAGTGTTGTGCAACTAAGACCAGAGCGAATTGCTTTGTATGCCTACGCGCACTTGCCTGCTAGGTTCAAACCTCAGCGTCACATCAATTCCAGCGATTTACCGTCTGGTGAAGCAAAAACCAACATGCTTTCGCAGGCGATTGATGTTTTGCAAGCTGAAGGCTATGTGTATATAGGCATGGACCATTTCGCTTTGCCAGAAGATGCACTGGCGATTGCTAAGCGCCAAGGGCGCTTACACCGTAATTTTCAAGGCTATACCACCCAACCTGATTGCGATTTGATTGGCCTAGGTGTGTCTTCTATCGGAAATATTGGCGCGACCTACCAGCAAAACGCCAAGACATTAGATGAATACCAAGACATGCTGGAGCAGGGACGATTGCCGGTAGTTAGAGGGGTGGCTTTGTCAAAAGATGACTTGCTACGCCGAAGCGTCATCATGGCCTTGATGTGCCAAGGTAGGGTGGAGTTTGACATCATCAATGCGACGCACCTCATAGATTTTGAACATTATTTTCAAGATGAACTACAAAAAATCCATGTCATGCAATCACAGGGTATTGTGTCTCTCGATGATAAAAAAATTGAGGTAACAGATATGGGTTGGTTTGTTGTGCGTGCAATTGCTATGGTCTTTGACCGCTATTTACAAAGCGATCAGCAGAGAATGCGATTCTCAAAAATACTGT
>CAYFLF010000001.1:0-42449 GCA_964343725.1 uncultured Bordetella sp. | reverse complement strand
CATACCTTAGTTTCACAAATGTAATTGTTGAATAGGCTAGGTAATTACCCTTTTTTGTAATCAACCGATAATCTGAGATCAACAACCGGGAGAATTAAATTATGAGCGATAAAGAAGTGATCCAAGTGATCGAAGCCTTAGAGGCTAAACGTTGTCAGGCAATTCTTGATTGCGATTACAAAACTGTGGAATCTCTTATGGGTGAGGATTTAAGCTATGTCCACTCTAGTGCTGTCAAGGAAGATAAGAAACAATATCTCGAAAAGCTTGCAAGCGGACATTACATCTACCATGGATTAGATGCGATTGAGCGTAATTTCCGTGTGATCGGAGATGTTGTATTGGTCAACGGCGATCTACGAATTAATGTGGAAGTCGCTGGAAACAAAAAAGTGATCATGAGTCGGTATTTACAAGTCTGGGCTAAAAGAGATGTAGGTTGGCAAATGGTGTCTTGGTCTTCTGTGCCGATTCCTCAATAAATGCATATACGGGACATGCACTATCAATTTTGATGTTCTGACGGTGCACTGGTATGAAGAAAGTTGCGGCAATTTTTTTGCACCATCCCACTTGTTCTACCGACTCTGTTAATGGGGTGATTGCTGCTTTATCACCGTTAGCTGAAATTAAATTGTTTACGCGGCATAAGGTGAGCGAAAACTTTTTTGATGATGTTGACTTAGTTGTATTTCCTGGTGGAGATGGTGAGGCCACTACTTTCAGAAGCATTTTGAAGCCTAATTTGACTGATGTTCAAAGTTTTATGCAGCGTGGCGGTAAGTACTTGGGTATTTGTATGGGGGCTTACTGGGCTGATGCCTACTACTTCAATTTGCTCAAAGGAACGCGATGTGTGCAATATATCAAGCGATCCGGTGCAGATATACGTTCATCCTATGGCACTACTGCACCCGTTACTTGGCGCGGTCAAACACAACGAATGTATTTCTATGATGGTCCGACGTTCATAGGGGGTCAATTTGATACGGTAGCCACTTATGCAAATGGTGATCCCATGGCCATCATTCAAGGTTCAGTTGGGTTAGTAGGCTGTCATTTAGAAAGCCAATCAAATTGGTACACGAAGAAATACATGCAACCACATTGGCATGAGAATAGACACCATCTCATGCTCTCACAGTTTGTGGCTGACTACTTACTGCATTCACGGCAGATGCAGTTGTTCTAGATAGATTATTGGAATTGACTTTTATACAAGGAGTCAATTTCAGCAGCTAGTTCAAAATCTTTATGCGTTAATCCGGATGCATCATGCGTGGAGAGTCGAATGCGAATTTTTGTATAAATTGACAAGAGCTCAGGGTGATGGTCTAGTCGATCTGCAATATCGGCCATTTTGACAATAAATCCGATTGCACTTTTAAAGCTCTGAAACTGCAACTCTTTAAAAATATAGATTTCGTCAGGCTCAACAGTCCACCCGTCAAGGGCTTTCAATGCTTGTGTAATTTCGTTTGTTTTGAGTTTATGCATGTGAGGATCTAATGATTTGAGCCCTTCATGGCCAGTTGATTTCCACCATGATTTCATTTCGCCTAAACATAGGCAAAGTCCATGGTGGGTCATAGCGCGATAGTTGTGGTGTGCCGATGACTTTCAATGACTTCCTTTGGGCCCACTGCATGGCTTCGTCAGTTTTGGATTGAACGCGTGCGATCGTATTAAATCCAGAGTATGAATGAACAAGATAGAACTTGCTTGGAACCTCTCTGAGTGAAATTGCGTCACTTTTAGGCTTAGGAATATTGGCGATCGTGAACTGACTAGGCATTACAAAATGAATACGCCATTTTTTTGCGCTTTGCATGTTTGACTCTGGATTCTGATATTCCACAGTCACTGGTGCAGTCATTGCAATTTTGGAGTTTGTATTTGAATCAACCGCTTGGTTATTGCCAAAGATGAAATCAGCAATCAGTCTAAAACCCTTGTTGGACGCTTCGTCCATATCTCCATCTGTAAAAGTCTCAGCAACAAGCATGGACGTGTATTTACGAATTTCAAATGCCCCATCGGTTTGGATAATTTCGTACTTGGGTTCCTCAATTGCCATGACGTAATCTGTATAGGAAAGGCTAATCAATAAACTCAGAAAGAAAATTTTAATTTGCTTCATAGATTGCCTGTTTGTGATTTTTTGCTTGTATGGAAATTTCATTCTTTTTTTCATCAGAGAGTCGATGTAAATTTTTGAGTTGCATCAGCATACGAGGATTTTTAGCTAGTGCGCTGGAATGTTTGTTCAGGTAGTCCCAATACAAGGTTGTAAAAGGACATGCATCTTTACCAGTTGATTCTGCTGGGTTAAATTTGCACCCTTTGCAATGGTTGCTCATACGGTCGATGTATTTTCCGCTGGCGATGTATGGCTTACTTGCCATGAGTCCGCCATCGGCATATTGACTCATACCAATGGTGTTAGGTAACTCAACCCACTCAACTGCGTCCACGTAGACCCCTAAGTACCAAGCGTGTACTTCTTTAGGATGGACCCCAAGCAAAAGCGCATAGAGCCCAGTGACCATTAATCTTTGTATATGGTGGGCATACCCATGTTCGAGTGTTAATTCAATGGCGTCTTTCAGGCAGGCCATTTCGGTTTGTCCTGTCCAGTAGAAATCTGGAAGTTTTGACGTCGCATGCATGGCGTTACGGTCAATATATTCAGGCATGTGTGTCCAATAAATACCTCTCACATATTCCCGCCAACCCAGAATCTGACGAATAAATCCTTCTACTGCTTCTATTGCGGCATGACCTGAAAAATAGGCCTCTTGCGCCTTTTCTATTACCTCTTGTGGATGGATGAGCTTAGTGTTGAGCGCACTGGCTAAGTGAGAGTGATACAACCAAACTTCTCCTTCCCACATGGCGTCTTGGTATTGACCAAATTGGGGTAGCCGATGTTCTATGAACTCATTCAGCGCTACTAGGGCATCTTTGCGGGTCACCGGCCAGCCAAAGGTTGAAATCGAACCTGGGTGTTTTGAAAATTTTTGCTCTACAAGTTGGATGACCTCGCGGGTCGTATCGTCTGGGGTAAATCTAGTTGGAGGGGGTAAATCCTGGGGCCCTTGTTTACCAAAACTACCGCGATTTTCAACATCAAAATTCCATTTGTTACCAACTGGATTCTTGCCATCCATCAAGATGCCCGTTTTCTGACGCATTTCTCGATAAAAAAACTCAAGTCGAACTTGCTTGCGGTTTGAGATGTGATTTTGAAACATAGCCAAATCACACAAAAAATGATTATCAGACCTGATCTCTAAATTAAGTTGATGCTTTGCTGCGACCGCTTGCAAGCTGGTGCGCACGCGAAATTCACCGGGCATCACCATAATGAGTTGTTGAGGATTCGTTGCAAGGATGGTTTTTTCCAATTCGCCTGCCAATGACCCAGCGTTTTCTTTTGAGTCAAGCTTGGTGTAGATGACAGGCCATTTCTTTTCCTTTAAGGACTGCGCAAAATGGCGCATTGCACTCAAGAAAAAGGTGATTCTTTGTTTTGAGGAAATCACATGGGTAGATTCTTGCTCTACCTCAGCCATCCAAATGGCATCTTGTAATGGATCAAAACCAATGAATGCAGACGATGTTTCGTCCAGTTGATCCCCTAACACCAATACAAGGTTTCTAAGAGGCAAGTTCAATCCCCTCGTGTTTGGCCACCATTTCCAGGGCGCTTTCAAATAATGCTCGCGCAGATCCTGAAACTGAACTCAAGTAGGCGTGGAGATGCGCATCCTCAGATGATTTGTTGAGGCACTCATGCGTGTATTGTTCAAAACTTGCTAACTGAGCAATGATTTCGGCTACGTGGCGAGGGCATTCACACAGAATGTTGGTTGATATTCCAGCAATTTTCGCTAGTGTGGCGTCATTGAATCTACGAGGAGGTATGGGTGCTCCAATAACTAGTCCGTTGTGTTTTTGTTCTACCCCAACTAATAAACCCGAGTTGATCAAATCTGCCAAATCGGAATCAGATATTGGTTCTCTGCGAACAAGCATTCCAGATTGCTTCATCGATTCGATGATATTTTGCTGGCCATAGTTGTATAAAACAATGACCTGCAAGGCTTGGCAATTTTGCGCAAGTTTATGAATGTCAACCTCCACACCAGCATGTAAAGAATTGACTTTGACTAGCAAAATTTGTGTCGGTTGCGGAAACGAAGCGCCTAGTGCGTCAGTTACATCATTAAAAATGTCGGTAACCTTGATTTCTTGGTTTTGAAAGCTAAGGGTGAATTTTTTAGATTCAATGCGTCCGGCTAATGCCAAGCCGACTATCGTCATCGAAATGGAATGATCTTCGAGACCTTTCCCAGATTGAAGCCGATTTGAGCTCTGTTGCTGCATTAGAAGTTGATTCAACGCGTGGGAAGATAACTTTGCGATGTTGCTGATGGCATGACCTTGTTCCGTTAGTCGTTTGAGAAGCGTGGCCTTAAGAACGTCATCGTCAGAGTAAAGACGATGCTGTCCCTGTGATTTGAGGGGAGAGAAGGTGTCATAACGAGCTTCCCAAATACGCAAGGTTGGGGTTGGAACGCCACTTAGGCTGGATACCGCACCAATTTTGTGAAGACCAGCACTGGTTGAATAGTTATTGCTCATGGTATTTGAATAAGAATTGAATAGATTATTTGGTTTAATTCTACACAAAATCCTGTTTAAAGTTATTCATATAGTATATTTAACTATTCAAAAACTTTTCACGGATCATCTATGCTCAATAGTCGCGCTATCCACGGACTCAACGTTATTGGCCTTGTTGCCTCCGCGCAAAGGCATCAACCCATCACCACTTCTAGGCTTGCCAGGCTGTTGGGACTTTCTATTTCCTATACAGAGAGCCTGATGAAGGATCTCAAAGAAGGCGATTTGCTCAGAGCCCATCGAGGCCCTGGTGGTGGATACCAGCTACAACGAGCGGTGGGCAACCTAACTGTCTGGGACGTTGTTGCATGTTTCGCCTCCGAAGAAACAGATTCAAAGCCAACCGAGTTAAGCCCAGAGTTATCTGCGGCTATGGATTTACACCAACAGCTTGTCTCCATCAAGCGCAATTTTTTGGAGAACTATCCTTTGGCAGAGGTTCTCAAGCACATGCCCTCAAGTACTCTCGAGAGTGAGGATTTCAATGCCACTCCGATGAGCTTTCATTTCAAACCTTTACAAAAACCAACATTACCCCTGGCGCCCAATTCTGTATTTGATTTATCCAATTTTCTGCAGTTACGTGCTGCCTAGCCACTGAGGGTGGGCAATTACCTGATGAAAATTTGAATCTGATGTGTTAGGGTTATCCTGATTCGCTCAGGAGGCTTCTATTTCCCTCACCATCAACCCTATTAGTCCGTCAAGACCAAATTTTGCTGGTGAAGTGTCGGGCATTGATTTATCCCGTGGACTCACTGATTCGGAGGTGGAAGGTATTCACGCCGGGGTGAATCAATTTGGCGTGCTTGTATTTCATGAGCAGCATTTAAGTGACGAACAACAAATCGCCTTTAGTCGACAACTTGGAAAGCTAGAGCAAGCTACCGGCGACATCATGTCTGCAGAGGATCGTCGTCTCACTATGGAATTGAACGACATCTCCAACCTAGATAAAAACGGTGAGTTACTACCCCGAGACGACCGGCGACGATTATTTGGCTTGGGAAATCTTTTATGGCACTCTGATAGTTCGTTCAAGGAAGTCCCAGCAAAATATTCGCTTCTTTCAGCACGCCAGATACCGGAAACAGGAGGCAATACCGAGTTTGCAGATATGCGGGCTGCATACGATGCGCTAGATGCTGCAACCAAGAAAGAAGTACACAACCTTATTTGCTCGCACAGTCAAATTTATTCGCGCGGTATTCTAGGTTTTGATGATTTCACGGATGCAGAGCGTATCAAGTGGGCGCCTGTTCGTCAGCGACTTGTGAGAAAACATCCAACCACTGGTCAACTCTCTCTTTACCTTTCTAGCCATGCCGGTGGTATCGAGGGTTGGCCCATGCCAGAAGCTCGTTCATTTTTGCGTGACTTAAATGAGCACGCTACACAAAGAGAGTTTGTGTATGCACATGTATGGCGCCAGTGGGATTTAGTCTTATGGGACAACCGCGTCACCATGCACAGGGCACGTCGCTTTGATCCAAAAGAAGTGCGTGACATGCGACGCACCACATTAACGAATGAAGTTTCTAGTCTAGAGCAAGGCCCTAACTGATCTAAAAAATAAAAACGTTATATCGTTCATGCATAACAAGTCCACCAGCCTTCTGCTCAATATTGGTCATGCGATTGACCATATGTTTTTACTTATCTTTGCCACCGCTGTCACTACCATCGCTAAAGATTTTGGTGTCGAGCGTTGGGAAGATTTGATGCCCTATAGCGTCTCTGCTTTTTTCTTTTTTGGATTGGGTTCTATCCCTGCTGGTCGACTAGGAGACTTATGGGGCAGGCGTCAAATGATGATTGTGTTTTTTGTTGGAATCGGATTGGCATCTATCTTGGTGTCTGTAACAACTTCTCCGATGCAACTTGCATGGGCCTTAGCCCTTTTAGGTTGTGCGGCATCAATTTATCACCCTGTGGGTATTCCAATGCTTGTGCAAGGTGCAAAACGACCCGGTTGGGTGATAGGGGTGAACGGATTAGCTGGTAATTTAGGGTTGGCAGGCGCTGCTGCATTAACAGGCCTGCTAATCAAGTATTTCGGTTGGCGAATGGCGTTTTTGATTCCTGGGGCCATCAGTATCTTGCTTGGGATCTTGTTTGCTATTTGTGCGCCGCATGAGTCTGAGGCGCCTGCAAAGAAAAAAGTTACTGCCTTGCAACAAGAAAACATTGGCATGGCAAAAATATTGATGATCATGACGATTGCAGCCACAAGCGGCAGCATGCTTTTCAATTTTTCTACCAGTAGCAACTATGAGTTGCTTGCAAATAAATTTATTGAAATTTCCCAAGACCCAGCACAGATTGGTATTTTTCTATCTGGGGTGTATGTGCTGGCCTCTTTCACGCAACTGCTAATAGGCTACTTAATAGATAAAGTTGAATTAAAAACCTTATATCAATCTGTGATCACGGTTCAGTTTATAGGTTTGCTATTGGCCAATAGCTCCGATGGATGGGCTTTTTATACAGCCCAACTACTTTTTATGGCTGCTATTTTTGGTGCAATTCCTTTCACAGACGCGATAGTTGTCCGTTTTGTAGACGATACGATGCGCTCTCGAGTCTCTGGGGTTCGCCTAGCGGTTTCACTCGGCGCTAGCTCCTTGGCCGTTTGGTTGATTGGCCCCATTGTTAAATCAGCAGGCTTTTCAACTTTGGTCTGGGTGATGGTTGCGATATCGTGCATCACCTTTTTGACAGTTAGCTTGCTTCCAGACACAAAAGCTAAATCAGCTCTTTCATAGAGAAAACTGACGTAGTCAGTTTGCTTTAAATTTTGATTTTTTGCCTAGTCGTTGGCTTTGAATCCAGTAGCTTGAACCACTTTAGCCCACCGTGCAGTGTCATTGGCAATAGTCGCAGCAAAAGTAGCACCTGATTCACGGGGCACATCAAACCCCTGCGCTTCAAGCTTTGCGCGGTATTCCTGATCGTTTTGTACTTTCATCACAGCAGTCGTGATGGTTTCCACAACGGGTTGTGGCGTTCCTGCGGGTGCAACCAAGCCAAACCATACTTGGAGACTCAAGTCTCGATACCCTAACTCAGCTAGCGTTGGGACTTGAGGCAAATGCTTCGAGCGCTCCGTGCTGGTGATTGCCAATGCGTTTAGTTTGCCTGTTTGTATTTGCTGCGTTGCGCCTTGCATTTGGGTAAAGCCCAAAAGCACCTGCCCAGCCAGTAGATCATTTAATTGCGGAGCTGAACCTTTATATGGGACGTGCACCATATTGAGTTTTAAACGTTCATTGAGTTGGAACCCTAAAAAATGCGAAGGTGTACCAGGACTAAATGAGGCATATGCAGCCTTACTTGGGTTGGCATTGAGCCAATTTGCTAACTCGGTTAAGTTACGAGCTGGCAACGAAGGATGTATCGATAGCAACAAAGGACTCTCAACACCTTTGGCAATGGGTTTGAACTCGCTTTGCTTCCATCGCAAACTAGGGTAGACAGATGGATTGATGGTGAACATGGCGTGTGTGGTAACCCATAGGGTATGTCCATCAGCTGGGGCTTTCAGAACATATTCAGCGCTGATATTGCCACCTGCACCTGCACGGTTATCAACCAGAAAAGTCCCACCTGTTTGACGAGACAGATGATCTGCTAAGTTGCGCGCATACGCATCTATTGCCCCTCCAGCAGGCGTTCCAACTACCAAGGTGACCGGTTTTGTGGGCCAAGTTTGAGCCCAAGCGACGACACCCATCCATGACCAAATGATTAAGAAAACGGTGGTGTAGCGTTTTTGACTACGAAAGAAATAAGCCATATCTTTATTTAATTAGGTGCGTATTTATCTGGGGTTCATGTTTGGGTCACTGCGGGGTAAAACCAGATGCACGAATTGGTGGCCCCCACTTTTCATAGTCAGCTTTCATGATTTGCGCCAATCGATCGGGCCCATATCCTGTAGGCTCTAACTCCATATCCATTAATTTTTTGTAGATGACAGGATCTTGAATAGTTGCAGTGGCTGCTTTGGATAGCTTTTGGATGACATCGGATGGCGTGCCAGATGGAGCAAAAAGGGCGTACCAAGGGGATGCGACTAAATCAACGCCTTGTTCCTTGAAAGTCGGCACATCTGGAAAAGTAGGGCTTCGCTTATCGCCAGCCACAGCTATTAAGCGAGCTTTTTTAGCATCGACAAGGGATTGAATATCCGCTGCAACGGTAGATAAGGCAGGTATCTCACCCGCCGCTAATGCTTGCATGGCGGGCGCAGTTCCTCGGTATGACACATGCTCTAACTTGATGCCTGCGCTTTGGCCAAAAAGTACCCCAAGGAAGTGTGGCAATGAACCAGGAGCAGCAGAACCAAAAAAAGCATTTTGGCTCGGGGCAGACTTAACCCAGTCAATATATTCTTTAAGGTTGGAAGCAGGAACTTTGTTAGACAAACCAAATCCGATTTGAAAATTTGTCAGATGCGCTACGGGTGCAAAGTCTTTGAATGGATCGTATTTAAGTTGCCCTGCATAACTGTGCGGAAAGATAGACATGGTGGCAACTGGGGTCATCAATAGCGTCGTGCCATCTGCAGTTGCTGCCTTGACCGCAAGATTGCCTAATTGACCACCGGCACCCGCGCGGTTCTCCACAATCACAGGTTGATTCAATCTCTTAGACATGCCGTCTGCCAATATGCGGGTCAGAATGTCAGAGGTTGCGCCAGGTGGGTATCCCACAATGATCTTGATGGCATTGTTCTGAGCGCAGACAAGTCCACTTGTTAGTAGCAGCAGGCTAAGCGCAGTTTTTTGTAGCCAGATTGAAATTGATTTTTTTTGAATTCGCATTGGAAATACTACCCTTCTGAAAATGAAAGAGATTAGGCAATCAGCGTTGCGGCATGTCTGAATCTCGGTAGACCAAACTAACTACAGCATCCTCTGGAATAGGGGGGATACTGGCATCCCAGTCCAAAAATTGTTGACGCATAGATTCAAAACGCTCGCGTTCGCGTACTGCAAGGTTGGCGCGTTCGCGCTCATCTTGTGTGAGATTGAACAAATACTCGTTCTCATCAACTTTCAGATACTTCCAATCACCCAAGCGCATGGCACGTTGCTGCCGATGGTTCATCCGCCAGAAGAGAGGGCGCTCAAATGTTTTTTGAGGGTCATACAACACCTTGCGGATAGATTGCCCATCGATGGGGTAATCGGGGTGTGGTTTTGCACCACCGATGTCTAACAAGGTAGCAGACCAATCCATGGTCATGCAATGTTGAGAGCTAGTAGACCCCGGTGGTATTACGGCTGGCCAGTGCGCAACCCAAGGAACGCGAATTCCTCCTTCCGTGAGATCCATCTTTCCACCGACCAATGGCCAGTTGTCTGAGAATCTTTCGCCACCGTTATCACTGGTGAAAACAACCAAGGTGTTATCGAGTAAACCGTTTTTTTGAAGCGACTGCATCACCCAACCAATGCCTTCGTCCATATGTTGAATCATGCGCTGGTAAATATGAATGTTGCCACCGTCTAGGTGGTACAAATTTCCAAGCTTGGCAGACACTTCAGCATCGTCGCGCGTCTCCCATGGCCAATGGGGCGCTGTGTAATGCAAGCTCATGAAAAATGGCTTACCTGACTTTGCTTGCGCTGCTTTGGAATCAATGTATTGAACTGCTTTGTGCGACAAAAGATCTGTGAGGTAACCCGTTTCGTGGTGCTCTTGCTCATCTTTGAATAAATCGTGATCGCCCTTTCCGGAACAATGGCTGAAGTAATCGACGCCACCCGCCATGATCCCGTAAAACTCTTCGTATCCTGAGCGTTGTGGGCCAAATGCAGGAGGGTAGCCTAGGTGCCATTTGCCAATCAAGGTGGTTGAATAGCCCGCTTCTTTCAACAAAGAGGGAAGGGTGGGGATTTCAGGCGGTAAGCCGAGCGTTGTACTGCCTTTGCTTTTACTATTGATCGGTTCTTCCATTCCGCCACGAATTCGGTATTGGTAGCGCATCGTCATCAAAGCAAAGCGGGTGGGTGAGCAGACGCATGAATTGGCATAACCTTGCGTCATGCGTAAGCCACCCGATGCCAGCGCATCGATATGGGGAGAAACAGGGCCCCAAATCGATTCACGCGCACCGTAACAACCCAAGTCTGCATAGCCTAGGTCATCAGCGACTATAAAAATAATGTTGGGTTTGTTCATGAGTTTTATGCCACCTACCCTAGGGACCCCACAAAGTTACGCCCTCTAGGGCCTTGCATGGATGCATGGATCAGATCATCGGCCTCTTGCTTGGACACACCGTAATCATTGAATTGACTAGACACACCAACGCTTGTAAGGAACGCTTCTAGCGCACCTGCTGGATCTTTTTCTTCGATACCAAAAATTTGGTTCAACACCAGATCGCGCTCAGGGTCTTTACCTTGAGCTAAGCGCCAAACCATTGGCAAGGTAAAAGAACAGGCGAGTCCATGAGACAAGCCATGTTTGAGAGTCATTTCATAGGAAATGTTATGAGCCAGTGCAGTTTTTGTATTGGAGAAAGCCAATCCAGCCATCAAACTCGCGCGCGACGCCAAAATGCGTAATTGCGGATTGCTTTGATCATTCAAAAGTGCTGGTAGGTTTTCTATAACGGTACGTGCCGCCTCTACCGCAAGCCTATCTGAAACAGGATTGGCATTGACGTTCCAAATCGACTCTAGTGCATGTGATAGGGCATCTAGGTTGCTGTCACGTGTGACTACCTTTGGAAGAGACATGGTTAACTCTGGATCCACTAGAGCTGCTTCTGGCCATGTTTCATTCAGGTGTAGAGAAAATTTCTGATGCTTGGCGGAAGTACGGTCCCACAATGTGGCCCACGGAGTTACTTCGCTTCCGGTGCCTGCCGTAGTCGGCACAGCAATCATGGGCAAAGACCGTTGGACTTGTGGCAACTTAGATTGCGCAAGTGCAGTGTGTATCTCTGAAAAATCACCACTGCTAACGCCTGGTAAGAACATTTTTGCGCTGTCCATCACGGAGCCCCCGCCCACAGCAATGACCACGCAATCTGCATAGTGTTTCCAGAAATCGCTGTAATGTCTGGTGACCCAACTCAATTCAGGGTTAGGCTCTACATCATCTACTACGCCAGCCAGTTGACCACCAAGGAGTTTTTTAAGCGATGTTAATAATCCTGTTTCATCTGCTTGGGGGTAAGTCACAACTACTGCTCGGCGACCATTGAGCAAAGTTGGTAGTTTGCTAAGACATCCCCAACCAAATGTGACTGCGACAGGGTTATGGTATTGCCAAGACTTCAAAATGCGCTTTCAGATAAATTTTTTACGAATGACTGAGGAAAGTAAATCAATACACGTGACAAAAAGAATGATGATCAGTAATACTGCACAAGTCTGTGCATATTGGAACCCTCGAATGACCTCGTACAAAACTACACCGATACCGCCTGCGCCAACCATGCCCACCACAGATGCTGAGCGAACATTGGATTCAAATCGATATAAAGAATAAGAGATCCAAAGCGGCATCACTTGAGGTAAAACACCATACACAATTTCTTCGATGGCTAGCGCGCCTGTGGCTCTTACACCTTCGACAGGCCGAGGATCAATTGCTTCGACTGCTTCTGAAAATAATTTTGCCAAGGTGCCAGTCGTGTGAACCCATAAGGCCAAGACACCAGCGAACGGTCCTAAGCCAACCGCCACGATGAACAACATGGCAAACACCATTTCATTGATAGCACGACACGCATCCATCAAACGGCGTACTGGTTGGTATACCCAAGCTGGCACGATATTAGAAGAACTTAGAAGTCCAAAAGGTACGGCGCAAAGAATAGCCATCACCGTTCCCCACACAGCGATGTGCAGGGTGGTGATCATTTCTTTGAAATAAATTTCCCAGTCGCGAAAATCAGGCGGAAAAAATTCTTTCGCGTACTTGACCATATTGTCCGACTCACGGAAAAAATCAAGTGGCCTGATTTCAGCTCCATTCCAAGCCCAGCCCAGAAAAATAATGAACGCCGCCCAAGCAAACAATTGCGGTAATGTGCGACCCGCGTTGGGGTCTGAGGGAAGGTGGGAAGCTACGAGCGGCGTCATGTTTTACTTGGCAAGGTTAGCAAGATCAGCAAGTTTTTTGTCGATATCGGCTAGCTTTGAGGATTTCTCTGCTGCCGCCATTTTTTCGTCGGTTTCGATCTTGATACGGTCTTTGTATAACTCCAATTGACGGATTGGCACCAATTGCATATCCGTAGATTCGCGAAAGCCGGCGATTTGTTGCATTCCTTTCAAGATTTCTTTCTCTCTGGCATCCTTTCCATAGCCAAGGATGAATTTCTTGATGGCGTCTTTGGTATCAGCTGGCAAATCTTTTTTCCAAACCAAAGGGTCGCGTGGAATCAACGGGGATGTCCACAAAATCTTGACCTCTGCGTGCTTGCTGGAATCACGAATTTTGAGCTTGTCGAGTTCCTCACTGTTGTTAGTGGCGGCATCAATTTGCTTGTTTAAAACAGCGAGTAGATTTCCACCATGATTGGAACTGCGGGTGACACGAAATACATTTTTAGGATCTAGTTTTCTTTGACTGAAAACATAGTAAACCGGTACTAATGTGCCCGAGGTTGATTGAGGATCGCCTAGACCGAATGACAGACTTTTACCGTTTGAAATCAAATCGTCAATCGACTTCAGAGGGCTGTCCCGATGGGTGATGACATAAGAGTAATAACCAGGACGTCCTTCGAGGTCGATGAATTGGGCAAAAACTTCTCCACCGGCACGATCAACCGCCTCAATGGCTGACTTGTTACCGTGCCAAGCGACTTGAACTTTTCCAAAGCGCATACCTTCAATGATGCCGGTGTAATCGGTTGCAAAAAATCCATTGATCTTCAGTCCTGTGGCTTTGCCCATGTCATCGAGAAAAGGTTGCCAAAGAGATTTCAACGCGGCCGAAGAATCAGTGGAAATAATCCCAAAATTGATTTCTTTCAAACTCTGTGATTGCGCGGTGGTCATAAAACTCATGGACACCGCTAAAGCTAAAAATAGTTTGCGCGACATTTTCATAGACATCATCTCCTTTTGGTGGGTTGAAATTCGTAAGTCATCGTCATCATGCAGTCACAAATTCGAGAGTTTCAGTGCCGTCAAGTAATTCCTCAACGCTTGCACCATACAAACTTCTTAAGTGTTGTGGTGTTAGATTTTCAGAAGGTCCGTCATAGACAACCTCTCCTTGTCTCAAAGCTATGGTGCGCGGGCAATAGCGACGGGCAAACTGCACTTGGTGAAGTGATACCAACACCGTGATTCCATGTTCCCGATTGATCTTTGCCAATATGTCCATCACAGTTCTTGCGCTTTCAGGGTCTAGTGATGCAATGGGTTCATCCGCCAGGATGATTTTGGCCTTTTGCACCAAACAACGGGCGATAGCAACACGTTGTTGTTGCCCCCCAGATAGTGTGCTTGCCCGTTGATAGGCTAAGTGTTCAATTCCAATTACCTTCAGAGCTTCATAGGCTTCTAGTTTTTCAGCTTGTGTAAACAAACCAAACAAACTTCTCCACAGAGGAACACGGGGTAATAGACCAGTCAGCACATTGGTGAGCACACTCATCCGGCCGACTAGATTAAATTGTTGAAAAATGAATCCAATGTCAGAACGCATACTGCGTATCTTTCGATCAATCTGCCCATTGCTTTGAATCAAGTGGTGACCTACTCGAATTGAACCGCTACCAGCGTCTGCAGCCACAAAACCTGATAAATGTCGCAATAAAGTTGATTTGCCAGATCCCGAGGCACCAATCAAAGCCACCATCTGGCCAGGATCGACTGAGAAATCTGCTTGCTTGAGGGCGACCGAACCACGCTCAAACGTTTTGGTGAGTTTTTCGACAACCAATCCAGTCTGACTCAATTGATTTAACGCATCCATGGAGGCACACCCAAGTAATAGCTCATCATGCGCGTACTACATGACAAACACATGACATGATGAAAGATTGTTGACGATTGAGTTGTTTGATTCACTATCGATAACCCTTTCCCATACAGAAGATTTGACTGAAATATCAACCCAAACGTAATGCCATAACCCCAGCTACTACGGATATGGTTCCCATCAAACGAAAGTGCGTCCAATGCTCTTTCAGCAAAAAAACACCCAAAATCGCAGCGAACAATACCGAGGTTTCTCGCAAAGCAGCCACCATGGCGACCGGCGCAACTGTCATGGCCCACAAAGCGATGGCGTACGAACCAACTGAGGCAAGTGCTCCACCAAATGCAATCCGCCAACGACCTTGCACATAGCTCCACACTTTGCCTGTTCGGTGAAGAAATACCAAAATTGCAAAAGGCCAGCCATCCAGCACAAATAACATCGCAACATATTGCAATACGTCACCCGAAAGACGCGCACCTTTGGCGTCTACCACTGTGTAGGTCGCAATCAGAACTGCGTTACTCAAGGCGAAAAAAATTGCCTTTCGATGTTGCATCAATCCAGCACTCGCCCCAAGTAACAGCACGCCACTGGAAATCAAAATCACACCCGACCATCCCAAGGTACTGAGCTCTTCATCAAGCAAGGTCATGGAAGTCAGTGCCACAAGCATCGGAGCTGTACCGCGCATGAGCGGGTAGGTCAACCCCAGTTCTCCGTGCTTGTAAGCGCTTGAAAGTGCAAAGTAGTAACCAACGTGAATCACAAGCGATGCGCCAATGAATGGCCATGATTCTTCAATAGGAAACCCTACATACAAGCACACTGGCAATGCCACCAGTGAGCACAAGACATGAATCAATGCGGTGTCAAGCGTCTTATCAGAGCTTGATTTGACAAGCGCATTCCAGCTGGCATGCAAAAGTGCACCTAGTAGCACCATTAGCATCACCGTCCAGGACATTCCAATCTCAGGCATGGTGGACACAGAAAAAATCAAAAGTTATCTGCGATTCAACGAAATGAGGAAGCGAACTCATGCAGCACCTCCTTTTTCATCGAACTTCAGACCGGGTTGCTTCAATCGGCTGTTGGCTAATGCGCCAGCTTGCTCAAGAATGGGATAAGCAATAGAGCAAATATGTGAGTTGATACGCTTGAGATCGCTGATAAGGTCAATATGCAAGGAGCTAGTGCCAATACTTTGAGGCGTGTTTTCTTGCAGTCTGGCCAAGTGTCGATTGGCATATTCGCGTTCGAGGTCGCGAAACTTGACTTTCTCTTCCAATAGACGTTGGGCATTGAGTAGGCCGCCATCCAAGAAAACACTCATGCCCAAGCGCAGATTAGAGACCAGTCTTTCATGGAGATCATGAATTTCCTTGAGACCTGCTTCTGAGAAAGTTCGACCCTTAGATATTTTCTTGTCTTCAATATCTTGTAGCACGCGTTCAATGATGTCGCCAACTTGTTCCATGTTGATAGCAAAAGACATGATGTCCGCCCAACGCTTACTCTCTCTCTCAGACAACGCTTCACGTGAAATCTGGGTAAGGTAGAACTTGATTGCAGAGTAGAGTTGGTCCACGGTATCGTCCATATTTCGAAGACGATTCGACAGCGCTGTGTCGTCATGATGGATCACAGGCATGATGCCTCGAAGCATGGTTTCAACCAAATCCGCTTGATGTAGGGCTTCTCGTGCTGCACAGGCAATTGCTAAAGAGGGAGTGCCTAGCGCCGTAGGGTCTAAATATTTGGGGCGGTCTGCATCGGCGTTTGTGACTGCTTTTGGTAGCCAGGCCTCTAGTCGTTCTCCTACCCAATTCGTGAACCCCACCAAGGAAAGCGTTAAAAGTACATTGAAAAATAAATGAAAACTCACCACAGGATCCAAACCAAGGTCTTCAACTATGGAGATGTGTGCGGGGACATGTGCGATAAAAGGAGTGGCTAACAGACAACCTACCACTTTGAATCCCAAATTTCCTATGGGCACGCGTCTCACATCGGCCGACGCATTCAACATGGTGAGATAGGCTAATAAGCCGCTACCCAAATTAGCGCCTAACACCAACCCCAATGCAATCGGAAATGTCAAAACGCCTGACTTACATAGCACGGCGACTAAAAGCACGATGGCCAAACTGGAGTAAGACAGAACCGTCAGCACAGCGCCTATCAATACCAACAAAATCAATTCGTTGGGCAATGCCATGAGCAATGCTTTCATGCCAGCAGACTGCGTCATCGGACGCGTAGCTTCCACAATAAGGTGTAGGGCTAGGGTCATCAACCCGAGGCCAATCAGTACCCGACCCCAACGGCCCCATGTGTTACTTTGATTGGCAACAAAAGTCACTACACCCACTACGATCAGTAAGGGAGATAGCCAACTCAAATCAAAAGAAAAACACAGTGCCATGAGGCTTGTACCAACGTCAGCACCAAGCATCATGACCAAGGCAGTCGATGTCACAAAAATGCCTTGACCTACAAAGTTACTGACAATCATGCAAGTGGCAGTGCTTGACTGCAACAAACTGCTAACACCTAATCCAGCCAATAGTCCTAAGAATCGATTACTCACACTTCGCGCCAAGACTTGTCGCAAATCACCACCTAGCACTCGCAATATGCCAGTTCGCACCGTATGCGTACCCCATACCAACAAGGCGATGGCAGCTAACAGGTTGAGTAGATGTTGCATATGAGAAAAAGATGACTCAGGTCAGACCCACGGGATGGAATAAGTCTTCACATTGGTAAAACTCTTGATAGCTTCTTGTACACCTTCTTTGTAGCCCAATCCGGAGTCCTTGATGCCTCCAAATGGGGTTAACTCAAGTCGGTAACCTGGCACTTCGCGAACATTGACGGTACCCATATGCAACTCATTCACAAAACGAACGATGTCATCCATGCGATTGGTACAGACTCCGCTAGACAATCCATAGGCTGTGCCATTGGCTATTTGGATTGCTTCATCTATGTTGGAAAACGCAATGATGGGTGTCACAGGTCCGAAGGTTTCCTCGCGAACTACGGTCATATCTGGGTGAACCTGATCAATCACCGTTGGGGCATACAAGGCGCCACGTCGCTGATTACCCACCAATAGGCGAGCACCTTTTGATACAGCTTCATTCACTCTGTTTTCAAATAGACGAGCTGCAGCTTCATCTATCACAGTGCCCATTAAATGATTGTCATCACTGGGGTCGCCAAACTTCCATTTTCGAGTTTTGTCCACCACCATTTCTGTAAAAGTATCTGCAACTTTTTTATGGACCAGAACCCGTTTCACAGCGGTACAACGTTGGCCTGAGTTTTTATAGGATCCTTGGACTGCTAGGTTGGAGGCTTCCTCTAAGTCAGCGTCATCCATCACGATCAATGGATCATTACCACCTAACTCCAAAACAATTCGTCTGTATCCTGCTTTACTGGCAATGTATTTTCCAATCGGAACCCCGCCAGTGAAAGTAATGAGATCCACATTTGGATTTGTCAGCATTTCATCTGCGATTTCGCTGGGGTCTCCCGTAATGACCTGCAACATTTCTGGTGGCAGGCCCGCTTCATAAAGCAAATCGGCAAGGTAGATGGCAGAGAAAGGTACTTTTTCAGAGGGTTTAAGTACCATGCGATTGTTAGTTGCCACACTTGGTATGACCTTGTGTGCCACCTGATTCATGGGATGATTGAATGGCGTGATAGCGGTTATGACTCCCAACAAGGGAGAGCGCTGTGTATAAACCCTACGTTGTTTGCCGTGGTGCGTGAGGTCGCAACTGAAAATTTGCCCATCATCTTTCAGGACTTCCTGCGCTCCAAACAAAAGCACATCACTGACTCGGCCGGCTTCATAAACGGCATCTTTGATACAAAGGCCTGATTCAGCAGTGATTAACTGGGCAATGTCTTGTAAATGTTCTCGGGCAAGCGATGCGGTTTTATTGAGAATTGCTGCGCGTTCAAAACGGGTCAACCGAGGTTGGTAAGCATGTGCCAGCGCGTAGGCAGAGCGAACCTCTTCAAGCGTGGCCTTTGGAATATGTCCCAGACACTCTTCGGTGTAGGGGTTGAATACGGCAATCTTTCTGTCTCGACCTGCACCTATCTTTTGACCTCCCACGCGCATCGCGTCGAGTTGATGGTCTCGAATGAAGGTGGCAATATCACGCATGGATGAGTTCCGTGTATTTGTATGTTTGAATATTTATTGGGCGCAATTGAGTGCGAGTTCGAAAGCGTCGAAATTTCTCCAACGGCGTTGAGCATCCAAATTCGCAATGGGACGATTCACAATCAACGGCACACGTTGTTCGCTCACTCCGCCGTGCGAACGTAATGGGACATCCAATCCAGACAGATCATGCTTGGCGCGGGAAGACCCCAGCACCGTTGATCGTTCTGAAACCACCACCAAATCACCTATGCGGTCAGCAGGTAGTTCAAAGTGCGCAGCAGCTTCATCACGCGTGTAAACAGATTCAATTCCTACCACCGCACGAAAGCGATCACAGGCCTCTTGCAAGGATGTTTTATTGGGTAAATAGATCGTGGCAAAAGAACCCAGCGCACCGTGGTGGACAACATAAGGGTCTGTGATTGGCAAAATAACCCGAGCATTCCCAGCCCCAAACCAAGCATCGCAACAATCTTGTAAATAGACTACCTGTGGTTGTCCGTCCATTCCTACTTTGGCGTTCATGCCATGGTCAGCTGTCAGCGCAATCACGCAGCCCATCGCTTCTAGTTGCTGCATATAGCCGTCCATCATGGCGTAAAAACTATTCGCGCCATCCGTTCCAGGCGCAAACTTGTGCTGGATGTAATCTGTCGTGGAGAGATACATGACATCTGGCGGTTGATGCTTCATCAACCAAACACCTGCTGCGAAAACAAATTCTGAGAGGTCTGCGCTGTAGACACTAGGTAAAGGTTTACCGACTTTCTTCAATACATCTTCAATTCCATGCTCATTGAGCGTTGTCTTGTCTGCCTTCTCAGCTGAAAAGCAAATGCCTTTCATTTGGTAACCCAATAATTGGCGCAACTTGTCTTTAGCGGTGATCACAGCCACACTTTTTCCAGCGTCTGACAGTGCAGCCAAAATAGAAGGCGCGCGTAACCATTTGGGGTCATTCATCATGACCTCGACATCTTGGACGCTGTCATACAAATAATTACCGCAGATGCCGTGCACGCTAGGTGGCGCTCCTGTCACGATGGAGAGGTTGTTGGGGTTGGTAAAAGTCGGTACCACGCAATCCGCCACGATGCCAGTGCCTTTAGAAAGCACCTGTTGAAGCCATGGCATTTTTCCAGCCGCCACCGCTTGCCCGAAATAGTCGGGCTCACAGCCATCAATGCATACCACCACCACCGGTTGATGGGGCAGGGGATAGTCTCGTTGGTTAACTTGAATACGCATGCATTTGTACTTTCATGAAGAGGAATTTTGTGAATCACTTTGTAAATTATTGGCAATCGTGCGAGCACGACTCATCAGTACGTGCTGTCGCAATACTTCGGCAGCTTTTGTGCCGTCGCGACTCTTGATAGTGGCCAACATGGTTCGATGCTCATTGATAGAGGACAGGAGCAAAGCGTGTTCGGTCAAATTACGTCGACGAAACAGTTCCAATTCACGCGTCAAGCGCCTGTATAGAGCGAGCAATTTCTTGTTGCCAGCGAATTTCACCATTGTTTCGTGAAAGCTGACGTTGAGCATGTAGTAACGCGCCTGGTCCTTTTGATGCACGGCTTCTTCCATGCTGTCGACCATGGACTGCAAAACGGCTAACTGTTCATCGTTGGCTTTCTCTGCCAGAGCAGCGCCGACATGTGCCTCCATCATGGCGCGTATTTCAAAGATCTCTAGCGCTTCGTCTAAGGCGACTTGGCGCACAAATACGCCCCTGTTCTTCTCTAGTTGGAGTAGGCCCGCTTCCTCCAATATCCGGAATGCCTCACGGACGGGCCCGCGTGAAACACCTAGTCGCTCGGCCAGAACCGCTTCCGACAATTTGTCGCCGGGACCCAACTCGCCCGATTCGATCAGACGTCTTATTTCCTGCTGAACTGCCCCTGTCAGGGAGTTTTTCTTCAGCAAATCAATGGTGGGCTGCGCCGGTGACAGGATCTCTTCCAACACATTCATCATGGGGTCATTGGAGCATATTGGAGGAAATTGTCAACAATCTACAAAATTGACAAGACGATTGGCTTCCATTCCAATCTGAGGCAAAGATAGCCAGCCCCAACTTTTACCTTCTATCCGACGAGATGTCCCAGCCCATGAACAATCACCGCGAAGCCATTCTGCTTACTCCAGGTCCATTGACAACCACCTTACGTACCAAATTGGCAATGTTGCGGGACTGGGGCTCTTGGGACAGCGAATTCATCGCCGTCACTGCCCGCGTGCGTAAAAGCCTACTGGACATCATCCACGGCCATGACACGCATGTTGTCGTTCCCTTGCAAGGCAGTGGCACTTTTAGTGTGGAAGCTGCAGTGACCACGGTTGTGCCCAAAGACGGTCACATCCTCGTCCTTGACAACGGCGCCTACTGCAAGCGTGCCGCCAAGCTCTCTACCCTCATGGGACGTCGAACCACTTTGGCACCATTTGACGAAGCGTCAGTGGTGTCACCCGAGTCCTTGGAGCAATTACTCAAGGCTGACCCCAGCATCACGCATGTGGTGATGATCCATTGTGAAACGGGTGCTGGTGTACTCAACCCCTTGCAAGAGGTGTCGGATGTTTGCCAGCGTCACAAGCGTGGTTTGATCGTGGATGCCATGAGTTCATTTGCCGCCTTGGAGATCGATGCGCGTCGCTTGCACTTTGATGCGCTGATTGCAGCGAGTGGCAAATGCTTGGAGGGTGTTCCTGGCATGGGATTTATTTTTATTCGCCGAGATTTAATAGATCGATGTGCGGGCAACAGCACATCATTGGCGATGGACCTGCACGACCAATACGTCTATATGGAAAAGACGGGGCAGTGGCGTTTTACGCCACCCACCCATGTTTTGGTGGCGTTAGACGAGGCTATTGCCCAATTTGAAGAGGAGGGTGGACAGCCCGCACGATTGGCCCGTTACCAAAGCAATTGCCAAACGCTTATTCAGGGTATGGCAAGACTAGGATTCAAACCTTTTCTAGCCCCTGAGATTCAGGCACCCATCATCGTCACATTTCACGCCCCCCGTGATTCACGTTACGAATTTAAAAAATTTTACGAAGCTACCAAACAGTATGGCTTTATCTTGTATCCGGGCAAGCTCACGCAGATTGAGACATTCCGTGTAGGCTGTATTGGGGCTATCGGACCTGTAGAAATGGAACAGGCTGTCCATGCAGTGTCTCAAGCCATGCAACAAATGGGAATCACGAGCGGGGCTCCTGATTGAGTAAATAAAGCGCGATAGCGCAGGCAGCATCATGGGTAAATTCTCTATTACGCATACGCTCTAGTACCTCGGATATGTCTAAGCACATGAATTCGCTTACTTCGCCGTCAAGATTGCGAGGGGTTTCGTGATTGGCTAGGGTGGTGCCGTAGACAAAAATTGTTTCGCTATGCCAACCTTCTGGCACTTCGCGCTCCGTCGTCACTGCGCCATAAGAAACTAGCTGAGACGCATGACGAAAAAGACCCGCCTCTTCATGTATTTCTCGTAATGCACAAACATGAGGAACTTCGCCCGCTGGAAGCCCACCAGCTGCCATGTTGTCTAGCAAATTCGGGTCTGTAGCTTTGTGACTGGAACGACGACCACACCACATTTGCCCACCAAGGGTCATACCGTGCACATGAGAAGCGTGACTGCGTAATCCAAAAAATCGGTAGGCAGCGCGTTCAAGTTGAAACAATGGGCTTGGTGGATCAGGCCATGAGGCTTGGTCTTTGCTCCAACAATCGTAGTGCTCGTTTCGCCAACCCGTGATGTGTCCGGACGCTTGCAGTTTTTCAGCCACAGATTGAATCAATTGACTACGCTCATGAGCCTGCATATGGCCTGCACGCCAGACAAGGCGATGGTTTTCATACACCATGGGTGCATTCTCGGGCCACCATTGTTTGAGCAACTCGGCCCGTTCAACGGATAGAACACCGAGGGCTTGTTCAACTCCTTCCAAGTACCACTCAAGCCAATGAGGTGGTAGAGGCGATCTCGCTTGAGCAACGCGATCGAAGAGAAACTGCTGATCTTCAAATTGGAGTCGCATATCTGCGCGATCAATCCATGCCTGCAACAATTAATTTTGTCGCAACAAGTTGTTCAGTGTTGCGTTATGTCTCTTGGTAAAAAACTTGGCTATCAACTAGCTTTGATCTTTCGGTTTTTTACCACTATCGCCCATCGTTTAAGTTCGGCATCCATTTGCAAGGCTAGCTCCTCGGGCTTATTGAGTACAGGCTTCATTCCTGCCACATATAAACGACCTTTTATTTGCGAGTCACTCATCGCGCGAACGGAGTCTTGGTAGATTTTGTCCACAATGGGGCGAGGTAAACCAGCAGGACCGAGTAAACCAAACCACCCCGTGTTTTCAAAGCGTGCAATACCACTTTCAGCGACGGTGGGTACATCAGGCAATAACGGAGAACGCGTTGAGCCAGTGACTGCTAAAGCGCGTAAACGCCCTGGCCCGAGCAATGCTGACGCGGCAGCGATATTGCCCACCATCATTTGAATTTGTTGGCTGATTAGATCGTTATAGGACAAAGCTTCCCCTTTATAGGGAACATGCGCGATTTCGATTCCAGCAGCATCGGCAAAATTTTCAGCGGCAAGGTGAATTTGACTTCCGATACCAGCAGAGCCAAAGTTGATTTTTCCAGGATTGGCTTTGGCATCTTGGATCAAGTCTTTGAGGTTACGCCAAGGTGCTTTGTCGTTGACCACTATCAACATTGGGCCACTAGCCACATTGGTGATCGGCGTGAGATCTCGCACTGTGTCAAATGGCATATTGGTGTAGATGCTTGGGTTGATCGTGATGCTGCCAGATGCAAACAACAAGGTGTGACCATCAGGGGCAGACTTGGCAACCGCATCCGCGCCAAGATTGCCGCCAGCGCCAGCGCGGTTTTCAATTACCACTGACTGTCCCCATATATCAGTGAGTTTTTGGCCCAGCATGCGCGCCACCACATCGGTGCTACCACCAGGCGCAAACGGGACCACGAGTCGAACGGGTTTGACAGGCCAAGTTTGTGCATGTAACTGAGTTGTCACGCTTGCTAAGGCAAGAGTTAGGTAATGACGACGATTGAGCTTCAATGACATGGGAAAAATCCTTTTATCGATACGCCTGTTCAATTCTTAAACCTGTAAATCGTAGGTGAGTCACCGCAGTAACAACCACGGTATTAACCCGCCCTGACTAATGGATGTGCATTGCATGGCTTATGCGTGGGCGTTTAGTTGCACGCATTTTTGCTGTGCTGCCGCGCACGATGAGTTCAAAAGGCAAGATGGTTTGTGAGGGTATGGTCTCGCCACTCAATGCGCTAAGCACACGCTCCGCGGTGATTCTGCCAAGTTCATAAGTGGGCAGGCTAATGGTGGTGAGGCCGGGGCTGATCACTTCAGCAAGTTCATGGTTGTCAATACCGCAAACAGACAAGGTGCGCGGCACATCGATTTGCAAGCGTTGCGCTTCTAGCAACACACCAGCAGCAAGCAAATCCATGGCACAAAAAATAGCGGTGGGAGGTTGATCCAATTGCATCAACTGTTGCAAGGCAAGTCGTCCACCATGCAAGTTGTAAGACTGTTCAATCAGTAGTTCTTTGGGAAGACGCAATCCATGCGCGCTAAGCGCTTGACGAACGCCTTGTATGCGACTTCGTGCGCGATCATTGTTTGCAGTAAAGCCAGAAACTACCGCAATTCTTTCATGACCTAGTGACAACAAATGTTCAGTCATATGCTTGGCAATAGTCACGTTATCAAACCCAACTGATGGCAAGCGCGGATCACAAGACCAAGACAAAAGCACAGGTTTGCCCCATTGCGTGACGGCATCCCACATGGAAGCCGCGTGGTCAGTTCCCACCAATACCAATGCGTCCACCCCACGTTGTTGAAAGGCGCGCACCACCTGTAATTCGGTATTGCTCTCGTAGTTTGAACTTCCTACCAGCAATTGAAATCCAGCATCCGATAAAACGGTTTGCATCGCTTGTGTGGCACGGGCAAAGATGGAGTGGTCCAGAGTCGGAATCACACAACCCACCGTATAGGTACGGCCCGAGGCCAAAGCACGCGCGGATGCGTCGGGTTGGTAATGCAAGTCCTCAATCGCCTGTAAAACTTGTTCGCGAGTGCTTGCGCGTACCCGATCGGATTTACTAATGACACGCGAAACTGTGGCGATCGAGACGCCAGCCAACTTCGCAACATCGTCAATCGTGGCCCTTTGGTTCATGCGGTCCTAGCCGAAATTGGAGGGGGGCTTAATGGGCTCAAAAGCTTAGGTATTGGGGGCATTTTTTATCGGTGTTTTCCCTGAACTTTTAAATTATTTGTTCAAAATTTATTGACAAAGGGGCGGCTTGGATTGAGAATTTGTGAAAGCGTTTACATTCTAGAACGCAAGGAGCGATGGTGACAACCACCAAGCAAAAAAGTATCAGACGAACTTGGGTCGGTGCTTTCACGGTGCTGACTATCTTGCTGCTGTGGTACGCGAGTTCGATGGTCTTTGGCTGGATCAATCCCGCACGATTTCCGCGCCCCGATGAGGTGTGGAAGGCCTTTGTTTTTATTCATGAAGAGGGCTATGGCAACGGTCGACTCATTCAACACGTCCTGCACAGTTTGAAACTGGTGGCGATGGGGTTTGCGGTGGCTGTGACGGTTGGGGTATCCCTTGGAATTTGGATGGGACATTCACGCCGTGCTGAGGCGCTGATCAATCCCGCTTTTTTACTGTTGCGTCCCATCCCCCCTTTGGCATGGATCCCGTTGGCGATTGTTTGGCTTGGGTTAGAAGATGCTTCCAAAATTTTGGTGATTTTTGTGGCGGCGTTTGTTCCCTCTGTGATCAATAGCTATACCGGTGTGCGCAATATCGATACCCCCGTGACGGAGGCCGCGCAAATGTTGGGGGTGCGCGGTTGGCGCTTGGTCGTTGAGGTGTTGGTGCCTGGGGCTTTGCCAATGATCTTCACTGGTTTGCGCTTATCACTTCAGGCCAGTTGGACCACGCTGGTGGCAGCTGAGTTGATTGGCGCACTGTATGGATTGGGCAGCATCTTGAATCAAGCTGCACAAGACATCTTTCCAGCCATGATTTTGGTGGCGATGGTATTTGTGGGTCTCTGCGGAGCAAGCACCACTTGGCTATTGGGACAAGTTGAAAACCGATCCATGCCTTGGCGCAGGGGGAGGGTGGCTGCTTGAACCAACGACTGCCTCAAAAAGATTTTGTGCGTCTCACCATTTTGGGGACGTTGGGCTTTTTGTTGGTCTGGTATGCCGCTCGTTTTTTGAACGTCACGCCCCCTCAGTTTTTACCCATGCCACACGAGGTGGTGTTGAAATTTTTTAACTTGTTTCAGCAGCCTTTTGCAGGAGCCACCTTAGACGCGCACATGGTGGCTAGCTTGCGTCGTTTTTTTTCGGGTTTTGGTTTAGCTGTGCTGATCGGTGTCCCGCTGGGATTGGCCATGGGGTGGTTTCGTTGGCTCGATGATGTGGTGACTCCGCTATTTGATGCCTTGCGTTTTATTGCACCTGTCGCCTGGGTACCTTTTGCCGCGCTTTGGTTTGGGACAGGCGCTGGTGGTCCAGCTCTCATCATTTTTGCGGGGGCCTTTCCGCCTTGTTTGATCAATGCTTACCGTGGTGCCCGCAATGTAGACGTGCTGTATCTGGAGGCGGCGAGTGTGTTGGGTGTTGGCAGTTTTCGCATGATCACCGATGTCCTGTTTCCCGCTGCCGTACCGTCGATCATTGCTGGTTTGCGTATTGGGGCTGGCCTTGGTTGGATGTCGCTGGTTGGTGCGGAGTTGATTGCAGCAAGCAGTGGTATGGGTAATTTGATCGTGCGCGCCCAAAGTGCGATTGCGACGGACACCGTCATGGCAGGCATGATTGCCATTGGATTGGTGGGGGTGGTGATCGATGTGTTGTTGCGGCGTTTGGAGCGCTGGTTGTTAAAGCATCGCAACGCTTAACGGGTGTTTTCTACATTGCATTTATAAGGAAAGCGCAGATACATGGCAGTCATACAGTTCAGTGAAGTCACCCGCATTTTTCAGCGTGATGGCAAAGATTTCACCTCGCTTGATGGCATCAACCTCACGGTGCAAGACCAAGAGTTCGTTGCCATCGTGGGGCCATCGGGTTGCGGCAAAACCACCTGCATGCGAATGGCCGCTGGATTGGAGTTTCCAAGCTCTGGGACGGTGCAAGTCAACCATGAGGTGGTGACGAAACCCGGTCCTGACCGTGCGGTGGTGTTTCAACAGTTTGCTCTCTTTCCATGGAAGTCGGTTTATGAAAACATCGACTTCGGGTTGCGGAGCAAAGGCCTGCCAGAGGCCGAGCGGCACCAGTTGACCACGCACTACATCGGTTTGATGAATTTGCAAGGCTACGAAAGCGCTTTTCCGCACCAACTCTCAGGGGGTATGCAACAACGTGTGGCCATTGCGCGCGCCTATGCGCTCGACCCGCAAGTCTTGCTGATGGACGAGCCTTTTGGTGCTTTGGACGCCCAGACCCGTGTGGTCATGCAGGAAGAGTTAGTCAAACTCGCGCGCAAAAACCCCCGTACCGTGCTGTTCATCACCCATGCGGTGGAAGAAGCCGTGTACCTGGCGGATCGGGTCGTGATCATGACCAGTCGCCCTGGAAAGATCAAAGAAATTCTTGATGTGAAGGTCGTTCGTGAATCCGAAAACTGGGACCGTTACAGCAAGATTGAAGATGTCATGGACTTAGAGAGTTTTGTGCATCTTCGTACGCGTATCTGGAAGTCGTTGCGTGAAGAGCACGCAGGCACAGATCATTGAAATTCTTAACCCCTCACTACTTGGAGACATGAAAATGAAAAAGTCAATCACAGCGGTGGCTCTCGGCGTAGCACTGACAATGGGTATGCACACCATGGCGCAGGCTCAAGCCCTCACGCCGATCAAGGTCAGCTACCAACCTTCGCTTTATTGGGCCTTGCCTTTTCACATCGCCTCTGAAAAGGGCTGGTGGAAGGACGTTGGTCTTGCGCCTGAGTTCTCCACTTTCCCAGCGGGTGTTCCGCAAATTGCGGCTGCCGCTGCTGGCTCTTGGGATGTGGGTGGCACAGGCTCTGTTCCCGCAGTTCTTGGGCATGTGCGTTTTGGCATCAAAACCATTGGTGTATCCAACGACGAATCGGCGGCTAACGGTTTGATCGGTAGTGGCAAAGCTGCCGCCGATTTCGCCAAAGACCCAGCGGGTACTTTGCGTGGCAAAACCATCACCCTGACGCAAAACTCCACCGCTGACTTTGCGGTACAGGCTTGCTTGAAAAAGTACGGTCTGAAAAAGGCGGACGTGGTCATGAAAAACATGGGACAAGCCGAGATCATTTCTGCCTTGTCGTCTAACAACACCGATTTAGCGGGCATGTGGGCACCCAACACCTACACCGTAGAGGAAAAAGCAGGTGCCAAGATGCTTTGCAGTGGCAAAGACAGTGGTGCCATCGTGCCTGGCGCCCTGATTGCGCGTGGCGACTATGCCAAACAAAACCCGCAAAACGTAGCCAAATTCTTGGCGGTGTATTTGCGTGCTTGGAGCTGGATGGGTGCCAACCGTCCAGAAGCCATTCGCATGATGAAAGACTTCTACGCCAAAGGGGGCGTGAGTATCAGCGACGCGGCGATGAACAAAGAGTTTGAAACCCGCCCCACCTTCACCTTGGCTCAACAACTCAAGGCTATGGACCGCTCTGGCTCTGGCTCAGAAATTGACAAATGGTTCAACGAACTGTCCTTATTCATTCGTGAAACCGGCGCGGTGCAACAAGTGCCCAATGTGGCGGACTACGTGACCGACGAATACTTGAAGATGGTGCAAGCCGACGCCAAACTGCGCGATTTCGCAAACTCCACCCGCTGATCTCACCGTTATGCAAGCATGCGCCCCCTTTAATGGGTGGCGTGTGCATCTCGTTGGGCAACACAAAGTGAGAAGTAACTGGCGACTAGACCTTTGGTCTTGTCGCGCCATAGAAATGGGAGAACCCCGTGGGTACCTTGTATTTAAAAAAAGCAGATAAAACGCCTGAGACTGAAACTGCTACCGCACAGCAAGTGGTCAACACCATGCTGGCCGAGATTCAGAAAAATGGGGAGTCTGCTGTCAAAAAATATGCGGCTGATTTAGACAATTGGCACGGTCCTCTATTGGTCACCCAACAGGATATCGAAGCCAACGCCAAAGAAGTGCCTGCCCAGGTCAAGGCGGACATTGATTTCGCGATCCAACAAGTTTTCAATTTTGCGCAGGCGCAACGAAAGTCCTTGTCGGAGTTTCAGGTGGAACTGCATCCAGGCGTTATCGCCGGTCAGCGGGTCTTACCCGTCAATGTGGCGGGCTGCTATGCGCCAGCGGGTCGCTATGCCCATATCGCTAGCGCCTACATGGGCGTGGCCACCGCCAAAGCTGCCGGTGTGAAAACCATCATTGCGTGTTCGGGACCTTTTCGAGGCGGCCCTATGCATCCGTACTTGATGTATGCCTTTAACAAAGCAGGCGCCGACATCATCATGACCTTGGGGGGCGTGCAAGCGGTCGCCTCCATGGCCTATGGTTTGTTCACTGGCAAGCCAGCCGATGTCATCGTGGGACCTGGCAATAAATTTGTAGCCGAGGCCAAACGCACGCTATTTGGCAAGGTGGGTATCGATGTGTTTGCTGGCCCATCCGAGATTGGCATCATTGCCGACGACAGTGCTGATCCAGCCATTGTGGCCAGCGATTTGGTTGGTCAAGCAGAGCATGGGCATGAATCACCGGCTTGGTTGTTCACCTCAAGTCGCAAGCTGGCCGAAGAAGTGATGAAACGCGTGCCGCTCCTGATTGACGCCTTACCTCCCACCGCGCGAGATGCAGCAGGTGCCGCATGGCGTGATTACGGTGAAGTCATTTTGTGTGACACCCGTGAAGAGTTGGTGGCGACATCTGACCGATATGCCAGCGAACACCTAGAAGTCCATGCGGCAGATCTAGATTGGTGGCTCGCCAATCTCAGTTGTTATGGCTCGCTCTTTTTGGGAGAAGAGACCACGGTTGCCTATGGCGACAAAGCCAGTGGCCCCAACCATGTGTTGCCTACCAAGGGGGCCGCGCGTTACTCAGGCGGTTTGTCCGTCCACAAGTTCATGAAGACCTTTACGTGGCAAAAAATGAACCGCGAGGCCGCCCGCGACATTGGATTGGCAACTGCTCGAATCTCGCGCTTGGAAGGGATGGAGGCCCATGCCCGCACTGCCGATGATCGATTGGCCAAGTATTTTCCGGGCCAAACCTTTGAGTTGGGTGAGGCCGTCAAGGTATGACAGACCCCCTCGACTCTGCACTAATGCGCGCGCTTTGAAAGCCCAGCATGGCTGACTCGCGTTCATTGTTTGATTTGCATGGCAAAACTGCACTGGTCACGGGGGCTAGCTCGGGACTAGGGCAAGCCATGGCGCGTGCACTTGGTGAGGCTGGCGCTCGCATATTGTTAGTGGCGCGACGACAAGCTGAGTTAGACAAAGCCACTGAGAGTCTGAAAGCATCTGGCGTAGAGGCACATGCCTACGCATGTGATGTTTCGCAACCCGCGTTGGCCAAGTCATTGGCACAACAGGTGTTGCAGCACCATGCGGTCGATATCTTGGTCAATGCGGCTGGCGTTAATTTGCGTGAGCCATTTGCAGATGTGTCGATCGAGAGTTGGCAGGCGCAAATTGATGTGCACCTGAGTGCGCCGTTTTTTCTCACCCAAGCTTTGGCGCCAGGCATGAAGCAACGTGGCTGGGGGCGCATTATCAATGTGGCGAGTTTGCAAAGTTACCGCGCTTTTCCCAACAGTGCGCCCTATGGCGCGGGCAAAGGCGGCATTGTGCAGTTGACGCGCGCCATCGCGGTGGAGTGGGGCCCCTTTGGTATTACATGCAATGCGATTGGTCCTGGGTTTTTTCCAACTGCTCTCACGGCGCCCGTCTTTGCAGATGCCGCGCTGGCAGAACGCCATGCCGCCCAAACTTGCTTGGGGCGTAACGGCCAGTTGCGCGATGTGGATGGGATGACAGTGTTTCTTGCCAGCGATGCCTCAGCCTATGTGACCGGTCAAACGCTGATGCTCGATGGAGGGTACTCGGCAAAATGAAAGACACCCATCCGGCTCTGCTTGGATCCTTGCTTCCACCCAAAGGGGTCAAGCCCTTGAACTTTAGCCCTGGGCCAGCCTCGCTTGCTGCCGAGGTCGAGGCCGAGATCAAGGCATTGTTTGACGCACCGCGCATGTGTTCGATGTATCTCTCGCACCGATCTCCAGAATTTTTGGACATTCTCCACAGCGCGGTGCAACGTTGTCGCATTGCGATGGATATCCCAAATGCGTATGAAATTGTGTTCATGCACGGAGGTGGCCATGGCCAGTTTGCTGCTGTCCCGCTCAATCTGTGCCCCAAGGGGGATGAAAAAGCCACCTACTTGGTCAATGGTTCTTGGTCTAAGCGCGCCCTGAGCGAGGCGTCTAAATACTGCAAGCCCATTGTTATTTCTTCTGAAAACCCAGACGGCAGCTTTACCCACAATCCATCGTTTGACAACTTGGACCCGGCATCCAAGTATGTGCATCTCTGCTCTAACGAGACCGTCAACGGCATCGAGTTGCACCAGTTACCTAAATTGGCTATCGATGCCCCCTTGGTAGTGGATGCGTCTTCAGACTTTTCTACCAAGCCGATTGATTGGCTGGGTTGCAACGTGGGCGTGCTCTATGCCTGTGCGTCCAAAAACCTCGGACATCCTGGCATTACCTTGTGTGTGATTCGTAAGGACTTGTTGGGCACACCAAGCCCACAATGCCCGGGGGTTCTTTGCTACTCCACCAATATTCATGATGGCAATTTGTGGAACACCATTGCCACCTTCAATGTGGAGGTGGTCAACATCTATCTGCAATGGTTGATCGACCAAGGAGGGGTGAAAGAGATGGAACGCCGGTCGATCGCCAAGTCTGCCATGCTGTATGAGCTGATCGACCAGTCAGACGGGTTCTATGGCACCCCGATTGCCGATCCATCGATTCGTAGCCGGATGAACGTCCCATTTAATGTGGCCGGTGGTGACGAGAAAATCACCCAAGAATTTTTAATTCAAGGCTGGGAGCGGGGAATCGTGGGCTTGAGAACGCTGACCCCCTTTGGCGTTGGTCAATACTTGAGGGCAAGTTTGTACAACGGCGTGAGCGTGCAACAAACCGAAGTTTTGGCAGCCTTCATGACGGACTTCCTCAAAGTTGCCCGTCAAAAGTCAAGTAGCCATGTTCTTATATAGAGGTAGTAAAGAAATGAAAGCCTTGGTCTATACCCAACCCAACGAAGTGCAACTGCAGGATCAACCCGAACCACAGCTTGTATCTGGCGAGGTGATTTTGGAAATCGAGGCCGTGGGCATCTGTGGCTCAGATATGCATGCCTACCATGGACATGATCCTCGGCGCAAACCAGGCTTGGTTTTGGGCCACGAGTTTTGCGGCAAGATCGTGCAAAGCGCGGCCCCTGGTTTTGCGATTGGCCAGCGCTTTACTGGCAATCCTCTTATTACCTGTGGCACCTGTGATTACTGCGTGCAAGGGCGTGACAATTTATGCAGCCACCGCACCATGGTGGGCATGACACGCCCTGGCGCTTTTGCCCAGCGTATGTCCATTCCAGCCGCCTCATTGGTGGAAATTCCACAAGACATGCCGGCATTGCACGCAGCCCTGACCGAACCAGCGGCCACTGCCTTACACGCCATCAACCTCAGCATGCGCGCCATGGCCCGTCCTTTGCCAGAAAACCGAACCCTCATTTTGGGAGGTGGCGCAATAGGCATGCTGGCCGCCTTGTTGCTGAAGTCTTATGGTTGCCGCCAAACAGTGTTGGCAGAAGTCAATCCCTTGCGACGCAAGTCGATCGAAACCCACGCGCAAGTCAGCACCTATGACCCTCGCGAAACCCAGCCCCAAGAGAATGGTTTTGACTACGTGATCGATGCCGTGGGCAGCAAAATCACCCGCGAAGCCGCCTTGCGCGCGGTCAAGCCAGGTGGCGTGGTGATGCACATCGGCCTGCAAGATTGGGCCAGTGAAATTGACATGCGTAAACTCACCCTGGCTGAAATCACCTTGATGGGCACATATACCTACAGCACCGCCGACTTGCGGGCCACTGTGGCTTTGTTGCGCGATGGTGTGTTTGGTGATCTTTCGTGGGTTAGCAGCATGTCGCTTGCTGACGGCCCTCGGGCTTTTTCTGAATTGGACAGTGGCGCTCTGGCGAGTAGCAAAGTGGTGCTGATGCCTTGATGCATGGCTGTCTTTTTGTTTTTACAGGGATTTTTAAAAGGAGTTTTCAATGATCCATTGTGTTTTACATGACCCGCACGACAGCGTTGCGGTGGTTGTAACAGAGAACGTCAAGGCCGGTTCGACCTTGACGGCGCTCATCCTCGATGAAGATAGGACCATCGAAATTCCATGTAAAGCCGATATTCCTTTGGGGCACAAAGTGGCCATGAAGGACTTGGCAGTGGGCGACACCGTCATCAAATACGGTGTTGACATTGGCAAAGTGGTCTCGGCCATCAAAGTCGGCGAGCACGCACACGTTCACAACATCAAAACCAAGCGCTGGTAAGCAAGCCGTTTAAGGATTCAATATGTCAATACTTACAAAAAATTCCACCTTTTGGGGCTACCGTCGCGAAAACGGACGCGTTGGCGTGCGTAACCACGTCGTTATCTTGCCGCTCGATGATTTATCCAACGCCGCAGCTGAAGCCGTGGCCCACAACATCAAAGGAGCGATGGCGATCCCGCATCCCTACGGTCGCTTGCAGTTTGGCGCCGACTTGGATTTGCACTTTGCCACGTTGATCGGCGCGGGTAGCAACCCCAATGTCGCCGCAGTGGTGGTGATCGGCATTGAAGACGGTTGGACCAAAAAAGTTGTAGACGGCATCGCCAAAACCGGCAAGCCCGTGACAGGCTTTGGCATTGAAGGCCATGGCGATCACCAGACCATCATGAAGGCCTCGCAAGTCGCAAAAGAATATGTGCAATGGGCCAGTGAAAAACAACGGGTGGAGTGCCCCATCAGTGATTTATGGGTCTCTACCAAATGTGGTGAATCTGATACCACCAGCGGTTGCGGTGCCAATCCCACGGTAGGCGACGCATTTGATAAGTTGCATGGCTTGGGCACCACCCTGGTTTTTGGCGAAACCTCTGAACTCACGGGAGGCGAGAGCATCGTCGCAGCTCGCTGTGCCAATGACGCCGTGCGCGAGCGCTTTATGTTCATGTTCAACCGCTACCAAGACATGATCAATCGCCACAAAACCACCGACTTGTCTGACTCCCAACCCACCAAGGGCAATATCGCGGGCGGCTTGACCACCATCGAAGAAAAGGCGCTGGGGAATATTCAGAAAATTGGCCGTAAGTGCACCGTCGATGGGGTGCTCGATAAAGCAGAAGTACCAACCCACCCAGGCCTGTGGTTCATGGACTCATCTTCTGCGGCAGCTGAAATGGTCACCTTGTGTGCGGCTTCTGGTTTTGTGGTGCATTTTTTCCCGACAGGTCAAGGTAATGTGATTGGAAATGCCATCGTGCCCGTGATCAAAATTTGCGCCAACCCACGTACCGTGCGCACCATGAGCGAACACGTGGATGTGGACTGCTCAGGTTTACTCCAGCGCGAGCGCACCATGGACCAAACCGGAGACCAGTTGTTGGAGATGATGATGCGCACCGTCAATGGTCGCCTCACGGCAGCCGAGGCATTGGGTCATAACGAGTTTGTGTTGACCCGTCTGTTTGAATCTGCCTAATCGCTTTACCACAACTGTGTTTGCGATGCGCCACGGAATTGGCGACACAGGCCTTGTAGATTTGGCAGGTGTCGCTTGATGGACGTTTGGCACTCGGTGCAACGCTTATTACCTGGTGTGTTGGTGTGTAGCGTGATCGCATTAGCGGCCACCTTTTTATCGCAACACTTTGGTGGTCCTTTGTTGCTCTATGCGCTTTTGTTGGGATTGGCGTTTCACTTTCTCAACAGCAACCCTCAGGTCAAGCCGGGGGTAGATTTGTGTGGCCGAACCGTGTTGCGATTGGGTGTCGCTTTGATGGGCGCGCGCATTACTTTTGGTCAAGTTGTGCAACTTGGGCCATTGGTCGCGGTCGTGGTGTTTTTGGGGCTGTGTCTGACCATCTTGGGTGGCGTTTGGCTGGCGAAATCCATGGGGCGTACCAAGGATGAAGGTTTGCTCTCTGGCGGGTCGGTGGCTATTTGCGGTGTCTCAGCTGCCTTGGCTATTTCCGCCGTCTTGCCCCAGACCAAAGAAAATCAACGCTTCACCCTATTGGCGGTGGTCTCTGTCACCGTGTTGTCGACGATCACCATGGTGACCCATCCTTTATTGATTCAGTGGTTGGAGATCGCGCAAGGACCTGCAGGCGTATTTATCGGTGGGTCCATTCATGATGTGGCTCAGGTGGTTGCTGCTGGCATGATCATCGGGCCCCAGGCGGGTGATGTGGCTACCGTGGTCAAGTTGTTTCGGGTCATGTTGTTGGTGCCGGTGGTGATGGTGATTTCTTTTATGTACCAGCACCAAAGAGCCTTTGACGAGCAAGACGTCACCATGCCCTTGATTCCTGGTTTCCTGTTGGCTTTTTTAGTGTTGATGTTGCTAGCCACCTCCTTGCCTTTGCCTGCGGAACTGGTGCAATGGACTACAAACTTGTCGCGTATCTGTTTGGTAGTGGCAATTGCGGCTGCGGGTATCAAAACCAGCATTGAGGAAATTTTGAAAATGGGATGGCAGCCGGTGTTACTTTTTGTTGCCGAAACCGTCTTCCTTGGTGCTTTTGTCTTGGTCTGCGTGTTGTTGCTAGGTTTAGCGCGCTAGGGTTTACCTTATATTCAATAAAAATCAATTAAAAATATCTTGATTTTGTTATTTTGATTTTATAAAATTGTCGGGTGAGATGACGCAAAGTGCTTTTGCAAGCAGAAACTGCGGACATGCTCTCGCAAAAATGAGGTCAACCGATGGAAACACCCAGCATTACCACTCAACGTACGCTCAAGGTAAAAATTAATCGTGGTGCTGGCGATGGCGCAGGTGAAATGGTTACCTACCACATCCCGTGGCGTGAGAACCAAACCGTGCTGGATGTGGTCACTGAAATTCAGCGCACCCAAGACCCCACCTTGTCGTACCGCTTTGCATGTCGAGTGGGCGTTTGCGGTTCCTGCGCTATGAATGTCAATGGCAAACCGCGTTGGACTTGCCGCACCCATGTCAGTGTGGTCGAAGATGGTGGCAGCATCACCATTGAACCTCTGCGTAATATGCCGCGCATCAAAGACTTGGTTGTGAGCATGACCGAGTTTTTTGATAAGTGGAAAAAAGCAGGTAACACCTTTGTTGGTACCACCACACGGCATGACCCACCTGCTGCCATCTCACCCGACAGTAAAAAAAGAAAGATGGCCAATGCTGCGATTGAGTGCATCAACTGTGGCGTGTGTTACGCCGCGTGTGACGTGGTGTCATGGAACAAAGATTACTTAGGCCCCGCAGCGCTCAACCGAGCTTGGACGCTCTACAACGACGAACGCCACGCCAACCCGCAACACGTATTAAAGCAAGCCAATGCAGATGGTGGAACGCATGTTTGCCATAGCCAAGGCAGTTGTATGACGCATTGCCCTGTGAACCTGAGTCCGACGGGCAGCATTGCAGGCTTGAAAAAAAGTGGCCTGTTGTCGTTCTTCAAGTTGGACTGAGATGACGCACTATTTGTTTGTATTGCAACGCTTGACGGCGCTGATCATGGCGCCCTTGGTCTTGGTGCACTTGGGTCTCATTGTGTATGCCGTTCGTGATGGACTCACCGCTGCTGAGATCTTGGCCCGCACCCAAGGGCATTGGGGTTGGATGGGTTTTTACACCTTGTTTGTCCTGTGCGTGAGTGTGCATGTGCCCATTGGTTTGCGCAACATCATGTCGGAGTGGTTGGCGCTTGGTCGCAAATGGGTAGATTCTTTTTCCGTTTTTGTAGGTGTGCTGCTGTTAGGGATGGGACTGCGCGCGGTGGTGGCTGTAGGGGGTTTGCTCGCATGAAATCTTCGCGTAACCACCCAGCCTACTGGGCTTTTTTAGGCCACCGAATATCTGGCTTATTACTTGGGCTTTTTCTGCCTATTCATTTTTATGTGTTGGGCACTGCCTTAGAAGATGTCGGGCGATTTGACCAATTGATTCGATTGGCAGACATGCGTGTCTTCAAACTTGGCGAATGGGGTCTCGTGATTTTGCTGTCTATTCATCTGAGTTTTGGTGTGCGTTTGCTGGCGCTCGAGCTTTTGACATGGCCGAGTGTGCGTGAAGCGCGCTTATCTTGGATTAGCTCAGGTGTGCTGGTGTCATTGCTTTTTGGGTTGTTGTTTGTATGGGGAGTAGCGGGATGAACATCGATACACACAAAACTGATATTTTGATTTTGGGTACCGGTGGTGCAGGTTTATTTGCAGCCCTTCATGCGAAAAAGGCCAACCCTGCATTAAAGGTCAGCGTCACAGTCAAGGGCTTGCTTGGTAAGTGTGGTTGTACACGCATGGTGCAAGGTGGTTACAACGTCGCCCTATCCTCGGGAGATTCTCTTGAACGCCACTTTATGGACACGATTGAGGGTGGCAAGTGGCTTCCTCGTCAGGACTTAGCGTGGCGTTTGGTAGAGGGAGCCGTGGAGCGGGTGCGTGAACTCGAAAACGAAATGGGTTGTTTTTTTGACCGTAATCCAGATGGCACCTTGCATCAAAAAGCTTTTGCAGGACAGAGTTTTGACCGCACAGTTCACAAAGCCGACTTAACCGGCATCGAAATCATCAACCGATTGATGGAGCAGGTGAGGGCGCTCGATGTAGAAGAAATGGAAGAGCACCGTGCCATTGAGTTGATCCCCGCGCGCGACGGTTCAGGCATTGCTGGTGTGTTGTTCATTGATATGCGAACCGGTCACTATCGGATGGTGCAAGCCAAAGCGGTGTTGCTAGCCACTGGTGCGGGTCCTACCATGTACAAATACCATACCCCATCAGGCGATAAAACTTGTGATGGCTTGGCTATGGCCCTGCGTTACGGATTGAAGTTGCGCGATATGGAGATGGTGCAATTTCATCCCACAGGTTTACTGGGTGGTCCCGATACGCGGATGACAGGTACCGTGCTGGAAGAAGGATTGCGCGGAGCGGGTGGGTACCTCATCAACGGCAATGGCGAACGCTTCATGACCCACTACGATCCTCGCGGCGAACGCGCTACGCGAGATGTGGTGTCTCGAGGCATTTACGCTGAAATGCGAGCGGGTCGCACAGGTCCAATGGGTGGTATCTACATTCAGATGAGTCACCTAGGACCTGAAAAAGTCGCCAAGTCTTTTCCAGGTATGGTCAACCGATGTAAAGACTGCGGCTTTGACCTCGCGGGTGGCCGTGTCGAGGTGGTCCCCACTGCGCATTACCTCATGGGTGGGGTTGAATTTGATATCGATTGCGCTACTGCATCGCCTGGGCTATTTGCAGCAGGTGAAGACTGTGGTGGTGTGCATGGCGCTAATCGATTGGGTGGTAACGGTGTTGCCAACTCCACTGTTTTTGGTGGTATTGCTGGTGAGACGATGGCGAAATATGTTGCTACGCAAACCCATTGGCGTGAACCTGATCAAACTGTTATTGCACAAGGCGTATCGCGGGCTGAATATCCTTTCTCCCAATCTGCAGGACCATTGCATGAGTTGCGTGACCGCTTGGCAAGCACCATGTGGGACGACGTTGGTGTTCTGCGTCAACAAGCTTCTATGCAGCGTGGCCTTGCAACCATTCAGCAGCATCGCCACGATCTGATGCAGATGGGTGTAGCTGATGGCGACCGACGTTACAACGTGACTTGGCACGACTGGCTCAATTTGCAAAGCCTGGTGGATATCTCACAAGTTATTACCTTATCGGCACTTGCCCGCGAAAACAGCCGTGGTGCGCATTACCGCGAAGACTTTCCCGAGCCAGGGGATTTTGAAAGCAGTTGTTTCACTCGCGTCCATGGCGATGTGCAATCTTTGAACCTAGAGATGGTGCCGGTCTCTTTTGACATTGTTCGTCCCGGTGAATCGCTGTTAGATGAATCGGCCAATCCCAAAGTGGCTCAACCTGCCTGAGGAAATCGCATGAAGATACCCATTCAAAGTATTCAAGAAGCCTCGCTGGAGATCATGAAGCGTGCGGCGATTGAGATACCCGCTGATTACAAGCAAGGCATTCAAGCTTTGCAAAAAACTGAAACTGGAAAGTTGCCGCGTTTTGTTATCCATGCAATGGTTGAAAACTGGGAGGCCGCAGACCAAGACCGTCGACCTATGTGCGCTGATACTGGCTTACCCCGCTATTACGTGAAGGTTGGAAACGAGGCCTCGGTAGAGCAGGGCTTTGTTGGTGTTGAGCGTGCTTTGCGTCAAGCCACTGCGGATGCCACCCAAAGTGTGCCTTTGCGCCCTAACCGTGTACATCCTTTGTGGCGTACCGATAACAACAACAACGTGGGTATCAATGCACCTGAGGTCGAATGGTCGTTTGAACCAGATGCAGATTGGATTGACATCACGACAGTTCATAAAGGTGGCTTGTTCGGCACTGACTATCGCATGCTGTTTCCTGGAGATGGCATCGATGGCATCAAACGTTTTGTGCTCGATACCCTAATTGCATTTGGCAAGCGAGGTCTTGCTTGCCAGCCCGCTATTGTTGGCATTGGTATCGGAGGTTCGAAGGACACCTGCATGCAATTGGGTAAGCAAGCGGCGTGCTTGCGCGTTGTAGGAGATCGCAACACCGACCCCGCAATCGCTGAACTTGAACTCGAACTGATGCAGTTAGGTAATTCGATTGGTATGGGGGCCATGGGATTTGTAGGCTCATCCATGGTGGTGGACTGTCATATTGAGGTAGGACATACCCATACTGGTGGCATGCCAGTGAGTATTCATTCATTTTGTTTGTCCTCACGGCGCGCTAGTGCGCGTGTGCATTCCGATGGGCGTATCGAGTACCGCACCGATCCCCAATGGTTCACACCTTACATGAGAAGGGAGACAGTGGCATGGTGACCCAACAATCCGATGACGCTATGAAGATTTTTCATGTGGATCTGCCTGCAAGTGCGCATGACATTGCCCAACTTGAGCTTGGCTCGGCGGTCTATCTCAATGGCTTGGTCTATACCGCGCGTGAAAGTGTCTACAAGCGCGTTCTTGACGAAGGCCATGCGCTACCAATTGACCTGAAAACGTTAAGCAACGTCAACTTCCATTGTTCACCTGCTGCAGCGCCAGACGGTAAGGGTGGTTTTAATGTAGGGGCAGTGACGGCAACCGCAAGTTTTCGATTTTCTAAATGGATTCCGCGTTGGCTAGAAACCACTGGGTGCCGCATTTTGATCGGTAAGGGAGGCATGCCAGCGGAAGACTATAAAAAAGTACTTGCGCCGCATGGTGCCATCTACCTCACTACTGTTGGATATGGAACAGGTGCTTTATTGGGGCGAGGCATTCAACGGGTCAAAGAGGTGCATTGGTTAGATGATCTAGGCATCGCCCAAGCCATGTGGGTGTTTGAAGTCAAAAATTTTGGCCCCTTCATTGTGGAAAGCGATATCGAAGGCAACTCTCTTTTCGCCCAACACGGAGAAGAAATCAATGCGGGTATCGAAAAACTTTATGCTGGACTCAAACCCCCAGCGCTTCATCGATACGGTGAAACCAACGATCGTAAAAACGAGGTGATGTAGCTTTCTTTAACGTTGTATGGACATTAAAAATCTCTACACCTTAATTGCCATTGCCGATCGTGGCAGCTTTGCGGAGGCTGCTAATGCACTGGGCGTCTCTCTGTCTGCAGTGAGCATGCAAATGCGAGCACTAGAAGACAGTTTGGGCACGATGCTGTTTGATCGCAGCCGTCGTCCACCAGTCCTCACGGACTCAGGTCTTGATTTCACCCAACGCGCCAGAGAACTCATTGCTCATTGGGAGAGCATGAATGAGGCCTTGAAAAGAGAAAACACAACTGGACTTATCAAGTTAGGCGCAGTTCACACTTGTGTGTCAGGACTACTGCCTCTGGCACTGAAGCAATTACAAATCAGCGGTCAGCCCATGGATATTTTGTTGACCACTGGTTTAACGCATGAACTAGAAAAAACCATGTTCCATCGGCAACTAGATGCTGCCATCTTGACCCAGCCCGACACGGTGCCCGATGACCATCTGTTTATTCCTTTTGTTGAAGAAACCTTGGTGGTCATCACCCACAAGTCAACGCGACTTAAAACTTATAAAGAAATCCTCGAAGGTACTCCGTATGTGCGATTTAACCGTGCGGCATCTGTCGGAAACCTGATTCATCAAGAAATCACAAAAAGAAAAATCAATCTGCGTTCTATGATGGAAATCGACACACTTGAAGGCGTCATTGCCATGGTGGCAAATGGATTGGGTTCCTCAGTTGTGCCATCGCGCGGTGTCAAAAATGAATTTCCATCTTCGGTGGTTACCTCGCCATTTGGTAACCCACCTCTCAAGCGCCGGTTAGGTGTGTTGTACCCCCGAAACAGTCCAAGAATGCACCTTATTCAATCACTGCTTGCATCGCTTACATCTGTATCGGGGCAAGAGTTAAGCGCTGGCAATCGCGCTGGCTCCACCAAGCGTGCGAAAGCACAAAAGTAGGTGATGTGGTTTTCGATAGTTACGCACCCTTCTTAATTGCTTTTACGATTGTTTGTGCATATTTGGTATTTGGCATAACTGGATTTGGTGCTGCGATAGTGGCAGTGCCTTTTCTGTCTCATGTCTTGCCTCTTACGACGGCAGTCCCCATGGTGTTGTTGACCGACTTGCTTGCAACGCTCATTGTTGGTACAAAACAATGGCAGTTGGTGGATCGTCGAGAGTTACTTCGTTTATTGCCTCCTATGGTGCTTGGCGTGTTGTTTGGTGTCACTGGGTTGCATTATTTGCCACCGTATTTTTTGTTGTTGGCACTTGGTTTATTTGTCACAGCAAACTCTGTTTGGGGGCTTTGGGGTAACCAAGCAAGCCACCAGCGTCTTGCTTCATACTGGGTCTATCCAGCGGGTACGGTGGGAGGAATGTTTGGTGCAGCCTTTGGCACTGGTGGACCGATCTATTTCATTTATCTGGTGCGTCGTATTGAAGCGACAGAAATGTTACGTGCAACCATGGCAGTGGTGATTTTGCTAAGTGCTTTGGTACGTTTGTTTGTATTTGGTGCCTCGGGACTATTGGAGGACGAACAATTACACCAACTGGTATTGATCGCTATTCCTTTTTGCCTTATCGGTGTTTTTGCAGGGTCTAAATTGCGACACCGTCTTAATCCGCCCCGAATACGTAAAATCATGCTGCAATTGATGCTATTTGGCGGTTTGTC